>NZ_JBCPXV010000025.1:0-58383 GCF_039581225.1 Ornithinibacillus proteolyticus
AGCAACATGTGCAAAAAAATAAAATAACCGTAAATCTGTTTAAAACATCTCAGATTCACGGTTATTTGGCGTTTCTGTTTTTAATTTTAGTTGCTTCTATTATAAAATTTCTTAGTTCGGGCTTACACAGTCTGCAGGTAATCAACCTTTTATATAGCTAACAATAATAGTGAAAAGTGAGATTCTTAAAGTGTTCTGACAAGCAAACATCATTCACCCATAGGGAAAGGAGAAAAAAACATGCAAGATAAGATCATCTTAAAGAAAAATGCACGAGAGCGCTTAGTATTGAATAAGGGAGAGCTAAAACTATTGGCTTTTCTTGAACAACAACGAATGTTAACTTTACATCAATCCTATCAGTATGCAGAAAAATTTTGTAAAATGCACATGACAGATTACAGTTTTAAAAACCGAATTCGTAAACTGCAGGAGTATCATCTTATTCGTGGTTATCATTATAGTGAGGGATTTGATGGAGAACGATTTAAATACCTTTGTATCGGAAGTAAAGGTATTGATTTACTAATTGAATACAACTTATTGGAACCATCCTATACTAAGTCTAAAATTTATAAATTTGATAAAAAGAAAAATATCATGCACTTTTTAATGACGCAGCAAGTAGTGATCAATCTTTTAACACAATTAGATGGAGAAATTATTTATTATCCAAACAGCAAGGAGTTTAAATATCTATTGTTTTATGATGAACGTGTATCATCTTACTCTCCAGCAGTTCTTCCATATACAGAATGGATAAGAAAAGAGAAAAATCTACACCGACAAAACAATGGAGCATACCATGCTAAAGTTGCAAAATACATGACAGCAAACAAAACAACAACCGAAATAAATGGAACAACAATGACTATCGTTAAACCTGACTGGATTATCAAAGTAAAAGGTGAAAAAGAAACAAGAAATGCCCTTATTAACATTGAATTGGACATGGGAACAGAACCAATTCAAACAGTAATAGATAAAGTATTTAAGTATGCCATTCTTGCAGAAAAGAATAAGGACGAACTTCACATCATGGATATTGTTATAGCCGATAACAGCTTCTCAAATCGCTCAAAACTTAGCGATGGAATAAAAAGGGGAGAGAATATTGCGAAGCAATTTATATCGGATCCTGCAGTAGTAAATAGAATAAAAGAGTCTGGTTTAAAAATTAAAATTTCTCCTTTAAAATATAACAATCAGGCAGTACTTGATGCACTGCAAAAATACTGACAACTTTCCTAATTAGTATAGTCATTCATGTTGAATGACTAGCATACATAAATTTAAGGTGACAATCATTGGTTCCCCTTATTAGATACCATCGCAAAACTCTGTAATATCAATACTTACCTCTATTTTACCTCCGTTACTTTTCTTCCCAGTTTTACTATTCGTTACGAATATTAGTAACTATTATACAAAGTA
The DNA here is from genome assembly GCF_039581225.1 of Ornithinibacillus proteolyticus. NCBI lineage: Bacteria > Bacillati > Bacillota > Bacilli > Caryophanales > Bacillaceae > Ornithinibacillus > Ornithinibacillus proteolyticus. The sequence goes on from NZ_JBCPXV010000025.1 coordinate 1,435, forward strand.
ATGTACTTATTCAATAGTTACTTACACTAAAAAAACAATTATCATATTAATAGTTACTAATAATAGATAGTATGACAAACACTAGCTGTTCCTGCATTTCTTTGACTTGATTGTTCCATTCTTCTACCTAGTATCTATTATAAGTTACCATTAATCGTTACCATATCCTATTTGACTAGGTGACTATCTTCATTCTTCCTCATAAACAGAATAACTAAAGTCAATATAATCCTCCAGCTTTGCATTTCCAGACTGATTCATGCCCCATCCATATCGCTGGTAATCCTTCCCTCCATCCAGAAAAATAGCCCCACATTTACATCTTTTAAAATCATAAGTATGTATTGATTCAATTATATCGTTACATTTTTTACAACGAACCTTGTTAACTAATACTCTTTTCATCAAATACCATCCTTTCTAACTACTATTTGCGTACGGCTAAATATCCATGATATTAACACTAAATATATAGAAACCATATCACAAAAAGAAGCTTCCTTTTTTGGAAACTTCCTTTTAATCAATACTTTACAGAGTATTTATTATTATGTTCATGTTTTTTAATCCATCTTTGAAATCTGTTCAAATTAGATAAAGTTAAACTAAAGTGCTGGGCAGCGGTACGAGTTCGGTTCTCATCCCAATTCCTTGTTATGCATTCAAAGATTTCATCCATTCGAATACTTTTACGATTATTTGTAGATGCCACATAGTAACATGCAAAGAGGAATGTTACATTTGCTAAGGGCATTGTTCCTCTTCTTATTTCAACCATGATACTTTGGGGAACTGCATAATATCCATATTGTTTTACCAACATAGCCGGTACTTCTTTACCATCATCAATCATATAACGGATAATATATTCACCACGATTAATGCTAACTTCCAAATCTTCAAATAAAGCTTTTGGTATTTCTAATATACTTGTACTTTTAACCATTGCTTTCTTGATATCCCCTTAGTCGATTTTTATAGTTATACGATTTGCCTTATTATAAACTGATTCAGCTCTTCTTATAGATTTCTGCGTTTCTTTTTCAATCAGTTCCAACTCAGCTCATATGCTACACCCTGATTCTCCAATGTAACTCCAAATGATTGACTGATATAACCTTTTGCTCCCAAAAGAGCCATAATCTCATTAGTTAGTTCAGGCTTAAATCCTTCATGCACTTGATCTGTCATAGTTTTTTCATCGCTAGATTTTACAGCTGTTACAATTTCTATAACCAATTTTCCTTTGTATAGATTCATTAACGACAGCATAATTCTAAACAACTCCTTTACTTTCTAGGCATTAATAAAGTATCAACAAAAAAAGAAAATGCATCTTTAAACGCAACACGATAGGTCAACTTACTCTGATGGAATACCTGTTGAAAAATATTTGATTTAAGATCTTCAATAAGGTTATTCTTTGCCTCTTCATCAAGGTCGTTTATGCTTGACGATAGCTTCTGTTCCAAATCTTTATAAATCCCTTCCATAAACATCTCATATTCTTCACTAGTAATAATGTTTTCTAAACGACTTTCAATGAGGTTATTAACCAATCTGGGGAAACCATCAATCATCTGAACCACTCCTTTTATTCATAATATGAATATATTTATATTATGAATATATCATGATATCTATTGATTGTAAAACTAGAAAATAATACGATAAAGGAAATAGAATGAGAAGGGAAATTTATTAATGGACGATTTACAAGCTGGAAAGTTGATACGTAGGTTAAGAAGAGAAAATAAATTAACAATGGTTGATTTTGCAAAGCAAATTGGTCTTTCTCAACCTTCTTTATCACGAATAGAAAGCGGCAATCAAGAGATCACCTTCTCCTTATTAGAAAAAATATGTAAGGCACTTAATATATCAATGGGTGATTTTCTATATGCACTTGAAGGGGAAAGTAAACTACAAAACATTGAATTATGTGAAGAAGACGATGTAAGTACTGAAGAGCAACTAGATACTATACTAATTAAAATGATTTCATCGTTATCCCTTGAACAGAAGAAAGGATTATATACGCTGTTGTTACCATATACTAAGGACTAGGGAGTGACACATTTTTCGTTGCTGAATCTCTACGTATATTTTAGTGTGGTATGGTTGCTAGATAATAGTCTGGTGACTATAATATATATGTCTATTAGTATTACAAGATTGATTAACGCCACGATGAATATTTCTGGTGTTGGTACAATTTGTAGTTCTAGAAAACGGAAGTGTCATAAAATGGCACTTCCGTTTTCTTTTTCAATTATAATTTCTTTTATTTAATTTTTATATTGCATAGGTACTAAAGACAAGGAACCAGATAGACCACCTATATCTTTGGTTTTATCTTTAATAGCATTTCTTTGTCTTCTTCTCTTAAAATATCATCTTGGTGTTTATTTGAATCTTGAATCCAATTTGCTTTTTTCATGGCCCATACATATTCATCTGTTGTTTCATCTAATTCAGCAGAAATGTATTCTTTTATTAGTTTAGAATAAAAATAGTTTACCGAGCTATTCAACAAATCCTGAGTTCTTTTATATTCCCTTTCTCTCCGCTCCCTGAGTAATTTCCTCTCTTGTTCTTCTATTTGTTTTTTCTCTTCTGCAATGATATGATCCCTTTCTTTTTCATCAATGATTTCTGGTAGTGAAAATATATATAAGAATACTCTTCTCAGTAAATCTTCAGGTGTTGTAGTCTTAGTTTGTTTTATTAATTTTTCGTATCTACCCCATATATACCAATAAACTTTATAACCAACTTCAACGTTTATTTTCCCAGTTGTTTCATATTCAAATGTATGATAGTCTGAATAATTTTTATCATCCGGAGAAAGCATTATCTTTTTACAAGGTAGTTTAAAATTCAATGTAAAAGTATATTTTTTATACAATACTTCTGTTTCATCATACTTACTAACAATCTTTGCTCCTGCCTTTTCAAGTGCTTTAAATAAACTATCAATAAAAGGTAAGATTTCTGGAGTAATTTCACCAGAAGCTGAATGTATTCTTAATTTATCTTCTCTATAGGACTGATTTTTTTTGCGATATTTTACTATTTCCCTATGGGGGTTACTAGATAAATTTTTATTAACCTTTAACGTGTTATAAATGTCTGTTAGGTTCTGTTTCTCATTCCCTAAGTATGAAAAATAGGTCGGCTTTTCTTTTTTCTTTATACGTGAAGTGACATTTGTTTCAGTAGAAATACTATTGGATTTTTCGGCATTTACAGTTTTTATAATTTTTCTAGGTGCTGCAGCTTTTTGCTTTTTAGCCTTTGCGAGAGCAATCATACGATTATCTTTTGGATTTGGCAACGCTGGCTGAACTGGCTTCTTTCCCATATATAAGCTACTCCAATAAGAGGCTGTAGGTAGTGGGATATCATTACTAGTACATGCATTTTTCAATTTATTATATGGAACACTTAGTTCTGTTGCTGTCTTAGTAATCCCCATATTCCACAGCTTTTCATATAAATCTTTCCTAGAGATTGATAGCATTCGTTTCCCCTCAATTCATCCTTTACCTCATTTTATATCCACCTAAAATTTCAATCAAATTTATCCAAAATCCAAATAAAATAAAAATATTTTTGATTTCCTCTTAAAATATCATTTTTTCGCGGTTATCATGTTTCAGCAAATGACGAGCCGGCTGTTATTTGTGTCTTAAAATCACAAATAGATAAGGGGAAATCATTAAACTATGATGAAAAACGAAATATTAGATTACGATAAAGATTACAGACTTAGACTTGCAACAAGTAAAGAGTTAACAAAAATAAAAGGCTATGACTTTCTAAATTACTTAACAGACCTAATGGTTAAATACTCTGATTCTATCGGAAAAGGATATTCTATTGAATTGGAGGGGGAAAGATGACAACAAAGATTGAAATGTCAGGGCTGCAAGTTAATATGTCAGTAAAATATATAAGAGCTTATGCTTATGTGCGTGTTAGCACAAACAAACAACTAGATAACACATCGATTGAACAACAAATTGAGGCAATAGAAAAGTATTGTAAGGTAAATAATATTATTCTTGTAAAAATATATGTAGAGGAACCCGCATCAGGAGAAAGCTTTTCAAATAGACCTGAGTTTAAAGAGATGTTTTATAACGTTTTCCAAAAGGAGAATAACATTGATTCCATCATCGTATTTAAACAAGATCGTATATCACGTAATTCTTTAGATTCCCAATATATCTTTAGTCGTCTAAAAAAGGCCAACAAGAACTTAATTTCTATCGCTGATAATATCGACACAAATGATCCAAATTCAAAACTAATCTATCAGATATTAGGTATTATTGCAGAAGTAGAAAAAGATCTAATCGCCTTCCGTACATCACTAGGTATGGAGAAGACATTTGAAAATGGTGACTTTAACGGTGGAATGGTATTTGGGTACAATTTAATAAATAAGAAATTAGTAATTGACGAAGAGGAAGCAAGAGTTGTTAAATACATTTTTGATTGTTACTCCAATAAAATGTGGGGTTATCGAAAAATAGCTAGTAATTTAAATATGCAAGGTATCAAAACCAAAAAGGATAATCATTGGTCAATTACCGCAGTCAGAACTATTCTCAATAATAAAATCTACAATGGTTTTGTTAAATGGAAAGGTAAATATAAAAAAGGTAACCATTATCCTATTATCAGTGAAGAGCTTTGGGAAAGAACCCAAAAACTTTTATCACTACGTAGTTATACCCAAGAAAAAATACACAATGGCTCCTTTCCATTATCGGGTCTATTAAAGTGTCCTACTTGTGGAGGTGCAATGGTACAAGGGAATGCAAACAAAAAGTACAAATATTACGTGTGTGGCCGTTTTAAAAACAGTGGTTCTAAAGCATGTAAGTCGAACCTTGTAAAAAAGGAGTATGCGGAACAAGAGGTCTTATCACAGGTTATGAATTACCTAAACGATTTAAACCTCTCTGTACCATTACAAAGAGTTGTTATTGATAATCTAAAAAGTGAACTTGAACCAATTGAAGAGGAACTTAAATTACTAGAAAAAAATTTAACTGAATTAAAAAGAGAGAAGCAGGATCTCTTGCAACTTTATACGAAAAGAATAATCGACATAGATACACTTAGTGAGGAAATGAATAGAGTTCAGAATCAAGAAAGTGAACAAAAGGAATTTATAAAACTATTAACAAAGCAGATTGAATTAAAGAATAACAATGATCTATTACCAGTAATTAACCGCATAGCTTATGATTTTAATTTACTTTATAATCTACTAGACGACTATGATAAAAAAGAATTACTCCGATTTCTTATCAAGGAAATTCAAGTAAATATCGGAGAAAAGCCTAAAGATCGAACAATCAAGGAAATAGTTTATGAGTTTGACCAAGAGTTATTTGAGGAAATTAGTCATGAACTTATTTAACCACTTGTGTGACATTACATTGTATAATTCTTTGTCTGGAACAAAATTAGCAGTCTATTATCAAACGAATAGACTGCTAATCTTCTTGTCATCAACAGGACGATGTTGATGTGATATCAAGAAGCCCCTTGAGTAAGTAGAAAAACTGAGGGACTTATCTGTAAAAAGGGATATGTACCCAGATACGCTATTCGATTAATAAAGAATTTATAAATACTGCTTCTTTAATTGAGCAATCCATTTTATTACAAGATATCCAATTGGTGAAACCACCAAAGCAGCACCTAATGAATATAAAATGTTAAAAAGAATAACTGCATCCCAGACAAGTCCGCTTCCTTCGATATGAGCAACGGCTCTCCACTGAAAATAATTCCTGATTAAAAAGGTCAGAAAACCAATTATAAAAAGTGCGATGAAGCTATTTACCCAATACACAAGTTTCGATGCATCTGGCTTAATGCGAAATGTTAGAATTACAAAAATCAAAACAGATGGTATAACAGTAGTTAAAAACACTGGGACGAATGGTATCCACGGTACTAAACTGATAATAAAAGACCCAATAAGTGAGATAATTACCCCTGATAACAATCCAAATACGATTAGCACCCTTATCCTCCCCCTTCTAGGCTACATAAACTTATAATCTCATTGGTTTTCCAAGGTGACAAATGTAATGGTAGATAGAACATTTGACATTAAGGCAGGTTTAATATCATTTAATATGACTAAATCAATTGGCTTCTGAAAAAGTTCCCCAAGGGTAATTTTTAAGTCCATGTAATTATCAGATGATAAATCCGCGTCATCAAACTCTACGATCACATCAATATCGCTAGATTCTTTTTGTTCATAACAGCTATACGAACCGAATAAACCAATACGGTTTATACCATAATTTTCAATTCATCAAGGACTTCTTGTTTCGATAACATATCTACGACACCATTCCCCCTGTATTAACTATTTCTCTTCATTAACTTCATATATGAATCCTCTTTGGAACTAATTGGAAATCAAAAGAATTTGAAATTAGTTCCATTCTATAAATAGGTATATTGAGCGTAAAAGCAATATTAACCAATCTAAGAATATGTTCCTCTTTACATTTATAGCCTATATAAATAGCTGATGGATTTGCTTCCATATATTCTGCTCTAGGTACATTAGTAGGTTTCATCACCCTAAATTCTTGTTCGTATCCCCACTTTTTCTCCTTTATATAACAGGAAAATATTATAACCCATAACAACATTAGATTATCTATTAAAATTTCGTTTTGTTTTTCTCTAATTGCCCGTTCATAATTTTCCTCAATGTTTCTTAAAAATCCCTGAAAATAACGAGTTACATCCACCCGACCTTCTAAATATTGAACAGGAAATAATGAAGGTGAAAGTTCTGGATTACTTTTAAAATCAGTTAGATAACTTACACAATAACCCTCGTGATTGTTGGAGTAGTGCGCCCACATCGGTAAATTATTTACTCCTGATTTTGAAAATGAGGCTAATCTTGTTTTATAAATGTTATCCTCTAAGAAGCTTCCATCGAAAAAATAACTAAATTTATATTGCTTCAATCTTTCAATGTCATAATAATAGGAACGATTGTCAAAGGGATCATTAAAATCAGTAGCATAGGACAAATATACCTCACTATTTTCCAATGTTGAGAATTTCATATTATTAAGTTCCTCATTATCTGTTAGAGAGTAATACTTAAAAACTTCTTTTGGCACATATAATTTAATTATTTTGTAGATTGTATTAAATGCATCATTAGAAAAATAAGCTAGGGCTTCTAAAAATTTGACATAATCAATTGGGTTTTCTTTAATATACTTTTCTCTCTGGTCATTAATATCCATAAGACTCCTCCACTATTAAAATATTCCAACTAAGTTGTCCTTTTTTAAATAAGCAAAGTTACTATTGATAATCCATATAAACTATTTGATACTAAACTTCATTTTCCCCATCTATTATTTTCATAGTATTATAAAAGTGAGAGGAGGACAAATATGGTAACAGAAATACAAAGGGTAGCTATCTACGCCCGCGTAAGCACTGAAGAACAAGCAAAAGAAGGATTCAGTATAGCAGCACAGCTTCAAACACTTCGACAATACGCTCAAATTTATAACTGGGAAGTGATTGATGAATATGTCGACGAAGGAATTAGTGGTAAATCAGTAAAAGGACGTCCGGAAATGAAAAGGCTAATTAAGGATGTAGAAAATGAAAGATTTGATGCTGTAATAGTATGGAAAATTTCTAGACTTTCAAGAAATATGTTAGAAACGCTCATGATCCTAGATAAGTTTGAAAAGTACAATGTGAAATTTATATCCTACTCAGAAAACTTTGATACCAGTAGCCCTATAGGTCGTCTAGTGCTTCAAATTATGGCTTCTATAGCTGAAATGGAGCGAAATACATTAGCGGAAAATGTAAAGCTTGGAATGAAACAGAGGGCCATGGAAGGGAGATGGAACGGCGGAGTTGTATTTGGATATGACACCGTTAAAAAGGAACTAGTTATCAATGAAAAGGAAGCTGAAGTAGTACAGTTAATCTATCATATGTATGCAAATGGCAAAGGGCTAAGAGCGATTTCTAACCACTTAAATAAAGCTGGGTATAAAACTAAGCGTAATCGTTATTTCTCCATCAATGGGGTAGCACAAATCCTAGACAATGTATTATATATCGGTAAAATCAGTTGGTTAAAATATGAAAACTGGGACTCCAAACGAAGAAAAGGGAAAAATCCAAATCCCATTCTAGTAGAAGGAAAACATGAACCTATTATTTCAGACGAACTATGGAGCGTTGTACAAGCAAGGAGAAAAAGTAAATCATTTAAGCAGCGTCAATCAAACGAACCATTTTTACTAAGTGGCCTTTTACGCTGTCCTGATTGTGGTCAAGGAATGGTGCCATCGATTACAACACATACACGAAAAGATGGAACGAAACGAAAACATCGTTATTACGTCTGTAGTGATTTCCATAATAAAGGATCTGCTGCTTGTAAAGCTAATTCCATTAAGGCATATGAAGCAGAAGAGACAGTTATCAAGAAAATTGAACAACTTAGTAATAATAAGAAGAGGTTATATAAGATTCTCACAGACATTAGTTCTAATTCCGCTCATTCGATAAGCCAACTCAATAAAGAACTAGTAGAGATTGAAAAGCGGTTAAAGGAAATTGAACAATTACAAGCAAGGTATATGGAAGCCTTTGAGAAAAACACTCTCCCCGTGGATATTCTGCAAGATAGATTGCAAAAGGTATCCAATGAGAAAAGAGAGTTAGAACAGGAGAAAAATGAGATTATAATACAATTAGGTTCTATCGATTCCAAAGTGATTCAACCAGAGTTGATCGAAAAGTTACTAAAAAAATTCCTGTCTGTTTATAGGAATACTTCTAGAGAAAATCAGAAACAATTACTTCAATTGTTAATTGATAATATTACAATCAAGCAAATAGATAAATCCAGAACTATTAAAAACATAGAACTTGAATTTGATTTTACTGAAATGAACATATCGAAGACTTATATACTAATCCACTTGATGTATCGAGAAACGGATAATGAACACACATTTTCAATACCCGCTTCCGACAAAGAATTACCACCTTATCTACAACAATTTTTGCCTCTATTTGTGGTACGGTTCCCCCCTAATAATCCGAAACCCCCGATAAACCTGTTCAAGTAGAACCAACCGCATCAACTGATGAGGAAACGTCATCTTCGAAAAGGACAGCGCATAATCACTCCGCTTCTGCACCGCCTCACTAATCCCAAGTGACCCACCAATCACAAACGCAATCTTACTCTTCCCGTAAGTAGCTAGCTGATCCATCTTATCCGCCAGCTGTTCCGAGCTGATCATCTTGCCATTAATCTCCAATGTAATCACATACGTATCCTGCTGTACATGGGAGAGAATCCGTTCTCCTTCCTTGCGCTTCACTTCCACCATTTCCGCTTCGCTCATATTCTCCGGTGCCTTCTCATCCGCTACCTCCACAATATCCACCTTCGCATAGGCAGATAACCGCTTCAAATACTCCGCGATACCTTGCTTTAAATACTTTTCTTTTAATTTTCCTACCGATATAATCGTTATTTTCATTAATTTCCCGTCCTTTTCGCGTGCTGTCTTCATTAGTGTATCAAATCCAGCCTGTTTTCACACTTATCGACCTGTCTACTTACTATCGTTTTTACTTTCCCATAATATTACGGCTACGTAAAGAATACATTAGATTGATGAAGAAAAAAGGGGAGATAATGACTTGAAGGATTATATAGAGAGTGCTTCATATGAGCATCAATTTTGGCTGCGTGTCCTGCGTGATCATGCAACCTTTATTCATGAGTCGCTATATCCAGAAGAAGAGGAGAACATCGAGAAGGCAGAAGCATTTAAGCACACATTTGATACCTTATTACAGAAGGCGGATGATCTTTCGGATCATAATGTCATTGCCTTTACTAAGGAGGCGGAGACGGGGGCTGAGAGGCTAAGGGAATTTAAGCTTTCTATTTTGAGGAGGGAGCTTTCAGGGGATATCGGCGTCCATCTTACTCCGACACGCTTGAACCATATGGTCAATGAGTTGGATGAATATGTATTGGTGATAAGCAATTTAAAAGAAGGAAAAGCTGCCCCCGTCTTTCATGAATTACATCATCACTTAATCTGGCTACCTGTTGCCTCTGGTCATGCGGGATTAATTCAGGCAGAGCTAGATGGGGTGGAAAAAGGGTTGAAGGGGAAAAGCCAGCAGTTCGCTATGCAGTTTGACCAATTTTACGTAAAGGCTATTGAGCTTACCGGATATTTGCGAACAAACCTCACCACCTTTCCTGCCTTGATGAAGTTCCATGAGGATGTGGAAGTCGAGATGAATTTATTCCGGAACTTTCTTCAAGAACTAAAGGAAATGGTACGATCGGATATGGTATTACGCACCTTCTCCGTGCTTACCGCAGACCATATGGCACGGGAAGTTGGCTACTTTTTAAACAAGCTCGCCCAATCAAGGAAGATGAGCGGTCGCGATAATGACCCAACACCTTAATCGATAAAAGAAAAAGTTTCTATTTAAGGCCATTGGCTAAAACGATTCTAATAGATTCATAGCGTAATTTATTTTAACATTCAAAATAAATATCACAAGCCTTGGTCGAAATGAAACCGAGAACCTTCTATCGTTCCCTCAAATCAGCAAATCTGCACAAAACAGGACGACTTTTAATAAGCTTTCATAGGCCAAGAAAATTAGGGATTGCCCAAAGCAATCCCTTCTAAGCAACGTTTTAATGTACAGCTCCATTCTTTCTCTTTTTCCGAGAATCCACCACCATATGAAACGCCATCGCTAACCCAAATGAAAAAAACACTACAATAACGACGTTTAATACAATGCCTACAAAACTAGTACTCGGTAAATAAGCAAACAGCAACGCCATAGGAATTAAAAATACCAGATCCAACAAGCCCATTCGGTTAAAAACATGTTTCAAATCATCCACGCTCATCACCCATTTCTTGTGAATTTACAGTACGCTTCAAGCTTTATCCTTACCGAAAAGCCCTAATGCTTGGCGAAGCTAGTGACAAACTGCACTATAATCCTCCCCACCCAACTAGGATAGCGCTTTCTTTAATAATAGAGTAAGCAAAAATGGAATAATTTTCAATACTAATGAAAGATGAAATAACGCTTTTTACTTCACTAATAGAATCTCATTTTAATACACGAATAAATACCACTATTCCCAATACCCTCACACCACTTTCCCCACCTCGCATAAGCACCTTTCCATTCCCTAATATCCATTTTACATACCAGAATCCCCCCAACACACGGTTATCCATTGACATTCATCGACATATATTTACAATGAACTTAGAGAATTCTATATTTTCCTGCCGGTATGGCTAGTATCCTAGCCATTTACTAAGCCTTCCTACAGTGACATAACGTCTTACTTCATTTTAAAAGAACCTATGCCGATACAATAGAAGTGCATTTATGAAAAGGAAGGCGCTACATACTAGATTAGGACTAATACTTGATTAGAAAGGGGGATGATCGTGCATCAAGTTAAGCTGCTCCAGTTGATCCGGATTCATAAGCAGGGTGACACACACTATTTACATATCATGCTTCATGCCAACGAGAAGACTACTTATTATTGGCAAGTAGACCGGGAGACAGCAATTCGGCTGCAAGCCATTACTGATTTTTCAAAAGGGTACTTCTACCAGCTATCATGGGAAACGACCCATCGTCAAAGTCACATCACCCAGACATATCGTAACGAAAGCAAGAATTTGGGTTTTATTTGTTCCAAGCGTTATGCAGAACAGCTTACACAGATTCAGCATGCGGAATCTACCGAACAATTGGAGGAGCTAGCCTTTTTATCTCGTAATCTAGCATTTAAACAGGAAACTAGCTTCTCCGGTTCCCGAAAGCAGCGAAAACAAAGCAAACTTCCTTGGCCACTTACTGCTACTTTCATTTTACTACTTGCTATCTTGTCTTCCTTTACTTGCCACGCGATTTTTACCAATGTGAATGCAGACTCAGAAAAACAGGAAGAGACGCCAGAACAGCCTATACAAGAAGAGCCGAAGCCAGAGACCATGCTACCTGAGGATACGATGCCCTTGGAGGAAAAAAGGGCGATTCCTGCAGTCGCATTAAATGCGGAGATTTCCTCGGGGCTTGATGAGGGAATGGTTGCCCTTACGTTCGATGACGGGCCTTCCGACTATTCGAAGCAGATTGTCGATATCTTAATGGAATTCGGCGCTGGTGGGACATTCTTTTTGATTGGGTCCAATATGGACGAGCATCCGGATAGTGTGGAGTATATCCACGACAATAACTTCTCGATTGGCACCCATTCGGTGAATCATATTAATTTTGCCAGCAGCTCTTTAGCAACGCAAAAAGGGGAACTGCAGCAATCCATTGAGATGATAGAGGCTGTCACTGGAGAAGCGGTAACCTTATTCCGTCCGCCATATGGCCAAATGAATGAAGATACAAAGCAGCTTTCGCGTGAATTAGGACAGCGAATCGTCCTATGGAATAATGACCCCAAGGATTGGGAATCACGTAATGCCAGCAACATCCTCCAACAGGTGAAATCACAAGACGTATCTGGCTCTATTATTCTCCTTCATGAGACCGAAGCAACCGTAGAGGCACTACCGGAGATTATTTCCTATTTACAAGAACAAGGCTTACAGCTTGTTTCATTACAATAGATTCAGAAATAAAAGGGAAAGGAGTACAAAAGCTTGAAAAGGAAACGTAACAAGAATCGTTTGCTGACCTTTACAATTCTATCGAATGATGCGAATCAGGTCGTCAAACGATTCCATATGAACAAAGCTTTTTTTTACAGCCTGATGGTGCTTCCCATTATTCCGGTTATCGCACTCATTTACTTCATGACGATGAATCAACATAGTCAGGCTGAAATCGAAGAGCTAACTGCTCACTTACAGCTAGAAACAGCGAAAAGTGAGAAGCTTGAACGAACGGTTTCGATATTAGAGGAAGAAACCGGGGAAACAAAGGAAAGACTCGTGGAGTTAACCGCGCTGGAGGAGCAAATGCGCCAATACATCGATGAATTGCCTACGATCGTAGAACCGAGCGGTGGTCTACAGGTTTTAGCAGATGAAACGAATATGGTCGAAACAGAAGATGGCCTAATGGTTCCGTCGTCTGAGCTACTAGAACGATATAAGCAGACACTTGCCATGGTAGACGAGATTAGTGAGGAGCTACAGTATACACCGACCGCCTGGCCTACGAACCCGAATACCATCACCTCTGATTTTGGCATTCGTAATGACCCACTAAATCGTTCCTCTTCCTTCCATAGTGGTATCGATATTCGTGGTCAGTATGGGACACCAGTATACGCTACGGCTGATGGACGGGTTACGTTAGCGAAGTATTATGGCAGCTATGGAAATACGATCAAAATTAAGCATTCCGACACGTACGAAACCTTATATGGTCACTTAATGAGCATAGACGTGGAGCAAGGCGATATGGTGAAGAAGGGCGATATTATCGGCGAGATTGGTAGTACTGGTCGCAGCACTGGACCACATCTGCATTACGAGGTACTACAGAATGGCGAGCCCGTTGATCCGAAGCCATACTTTAATATTTACGGCGAATTCGATATCGAATAGCCATTCAGAAAGGATGTCATGAGAATATTGAATAAGAAGAAAATGGAAAAGGTAATCGAGACGATTATCGGTTCAGAAACTGTCATTGAAGGAAAAATCACCCTACCGACTAGTCTACGCGTAGACGGTAAAATACTTGGTGAAATTGAGTGTAGTGGCGATGTCTACATCGGGCAAAACGCCTATGTCGAGCCAAGCATTAAAGCAAAGAATATCGTCATTGCCGGGGAAGTAAAGGGCGATATCGAAACATCGGAAAAGATTCAAATCGAGGCAAAAGGAAAACTAACCGGTACTGCCACCTCACGCGGAATCATCATTGAGGATGGTGGGATATTTAATGGAAACAGTGTCATCGTCGATAGCGATGAAAAAGGAACTAATAAGAAAAAAACAGAAAAGATTGTGGCTAATTCATAGAGGGGAGATTGGTAGATGTCAGAAGCTCAGTTTATCGCATTGCAGAATGAACTCTTTCAGCTTTTTCAGGAGGGGAATATCGCTCGCGTTTATCCGCTGATTGAAAAGGCAGAGCAAACCTTTCCCAATCGATTAAATAAAATTATCTTTTGGAAAGCATGTGCCTATGCGACGGAACATAAGCTTACCGATGCCCTAACCGTGCTTCAAGAAGGGTTAGCGAAGGGAATTTGGTGGAATCCCATCCTCCTTACGCACGACCCAGATTTGAAAGAACTGCAAGCATTAGATGAATTTCAAACCATTGTTAGCAGATGTAAAGCGATCGTGGAAAGTACGAAGCAAGTCGCTACTTCTCCACTTTTTACCTATGGGAATGTACGGGCAGAAATTGGCTTATTTTCATTACATATGAGGGGGACGAATGCCGCTGACTTTGCACCGTATTGGCTAGATGAACAGACGTCACAGGACTACTTTTTCGGCTTTCCACAATCCTCACAAGTCTTTGGCTATAATGCATTTTGTTGGGACAATCAAGAGCTCATGCTAGAAGACCTAACAAGGACCTATGCAGAATACAAGGCAAAAGGGAATACAACGGAAGATATACTAGCAGGCGGTTCACAAGGTGGCAAGCTAGCGATTGAATTATCGCTAAAGCAAACATTTCAGACGAAGGGATTTATTGCCGTTATCCCAGCAATACAAGACCTCTCCGGGTTCGAGAGGATAATTGCGGAAAATTCGCGTGACACCGTGCGTGGTGTAATCATTACCGGTGACCAGGATCCATTCTATGAGAAGACGGTTCAATTAGCGGAGCTGTTTAAGCAGCATGGTATACCGTGTAAATTGATTACAATTAAGGGGCTCGGGCACTTTTTCCCAAGTGATTTTACGGGATTGCTGTCCGAGGCAGTGGATTATGTGCTGGATAGATAGGCAGTGGGAAGGGGGAATTTCTATTATTAGGGATTCCTTCCTTTCAGGTCTTTACTAAAATTATTCTCCAACTAATCGTGATTTGCCTTTCCATAAGTCTTTCTAATTCAATATTCCCTGTTTCCGTTCCTACATATTAACATAGTATATGTTTCATGCCACTTACTATAACAGAAATATTACAGAACACGACTTTATATAAGCCTAATAGAAAAGCTGTGATAATAAATCTGACTCACAGTTCATATTATTCAAGATTTTCTGCAATCCTTTTTAGTTCTTTCGCACGAGAGATAATAAAATTTGTCATATACTTTTCTAAAAATAATTTGTCTGCAATAATACCAACTATACCAAGAGGTGACTTATACTTAAAGATATCTATCATTATAGTCCCGCCATTCTCTTCTACGAACCGATGGGTATGTGTAAAAGAATTAAACGCGCCTTTTACCATAACATCAACAAACATGGTGGGCTTTTCCATATGAGTTACTTTTACTGTTAATTTTTGTCTAATACCAAAGTGAGTAGCTTCCCAAGTAACAGTATCTCCCTTTTTTAATAAACCTTGTGTAACCCCACCAACAGCTTTTTCCTTTGTTTTAGAAGTAGTTAGAGTATGTATTTCTACGTTTCTAGCAAGGTCAAAGCATACATCCAGCGATGCTTGAATAAATTGCTCATGCTTAATAATAGGCATTAGCTAGCTCCTTTATAAGAATATTATTATTACCTATATTCATATCCTCTTTCACTTAATTGGATAAGAATACCGAAATCTTATAATAAATGTAACTCTTGCTAAGGCAGATTAACAGTTACATATTCTAGATACCCAATGAAAATCTTTAACAACCTTATATAATCCCAAAGTATCACTATGAGCGATAGTTTAAGAATGGTCAAGTGTGATTGATATTACTATTAACTTTATGGAAACGGTTGAATTTTTACTCAATACCCTCTCTATCGTTTCACCTACTAAAGTAAATTGCGGATAAGTAAAAAGTTAATAAAGTGTGGAAGGCAAAGCGTGTCATATGATGCCTCCAATTAATTCTCCCCTGCGTTTTCATTCCCTCTATAATTGCTAATACATGCAGGAAAAAAAACGCTAGAACAAAGGATATGACGACGTTTGTTTTATTGGGTATCCACATGATGAAAAGCATACTAATGGATACCAATAAGAATAAGCATCGCTGGATTTGAAATCCCTTTTCCTTCCATTGCGCAATTGCTGCTACCCCTGTTAATACGGCATACAGCCCCGCTAAGCTATATGTAATGACTACCATGGAGTTCACTCCTCTCTTTTATTTCATTTATCATAAAAGATGGAGTGAACTCCATGTCAACCTAGGAATATGAACTGCTTTACGATAATTTCCAAACCGGAATTAACGAATGGAAATCAAAAAAATAACTCATGATGATATGAACAATCGTTTGAACTACCCCCACTTAACCTCCTTTCAGGATGTTTGAAGTGGGGGATTCTTGGGAACAGAGCGTACTTGTTCGTGGTCTTTCTTAACTAACAGCGGTTTCTCTTCTTTACCAAGCTATCCCCGTAGTCCCTACGGTTTTATGGGTTGTTTAAGGTGAAGCTACGATTCGTAATCCTTCAGCTAGAATATTTTTACTCGCATTGATATCTCGATCATGATGCATGTGACAAGCTGGACAAGTCCATTCCCTTACCCCAAGCGACTTCTTGCCAGTTTGATGTCCACAAGCAGAGCATCGTTGACTGGATGGGAACCACCTACTTATTTTCACCAGGGTTTTACCATACCAATCCGCTTTGTACTGTAATTTCGTCACAAAACTAGACCATGATACGTCAGCGATAGATTTCGCTAGTTTATGATTGCGCAACATTCCTTTCGTGTTCAAGTCTTCGATACAGATGACATCGTGGTTTTTGATGATGGCTGTACTTAACTTATTCAGGAAGTCGGCACGTTGATTCAGCACTCTTTCATACAATCTTGCTACTTTTCGTTTTTGTTTTTGATAGTTTTTGGCATCGAGTAAGTTGATTCCGTTGTTTCTCGCATGCAAAGCACGTCTGGATAGTTTGCGTTGTTCTCGTTTTAACTTCTTTTCCATGTTGGAAGTAAACTTGTTATTGTCAATCTTGCGACCATCAGAAAGAATCGCAAAGTCCGTGATGCCTAAGTCGATTCCGATAGCCGATTCTGTTTTTGCTAATGGTTGTATGTCTGTTTCTGCCAGTATAGAGATGAAATATTTTCCGCTTGGATTACGTCTAATGGTAACATTGATGATACGACCATGTACTTCACGGCTTTTGGCAAAGCGAACGAGCCCTAATTTAGGTAGTTTGATTTTGTTCCCTTCCATGGAGATATTTCTGTTGGTCTGCTTCGTTGTGTAGGATTGAACCGGATGCTTTTTGGACTTAAATCGCGGGGCTTTATTTTGCTTTTGAAAGAATCTGGAGAAGGCATCAGAGAGGTTTCGGAGGGAAGTTTGGACTGCGATGCTGTCTACTTCTTTTAACCAGCTTAATTCCTTTTTCAATTGAGGTAGTTGAGCAGAACAAGCGTTATACGTCAGTCCTTTTCCTGTTTCTTTGTAGGTGTCGTTCCACTTAGCTAAAAAATGGTTGAAGACAAAACGAGAACAGCCAATGGTTTTCGCAATCTGTCTTTTCTGTTCATTTGTTGGGTAGATGCGGAATTTGTAGGCTTTTTTGACGAGCATTGCTTTCACCTCTCTCGGTATCTGATACCTCTATTATACCATATGTTGCATGGTGGATAGGCCATTTCAGGGAAGAATGGAAGCACTTGAATAGTCGGACAAGAGATGGCGATTCATCTCCCACCTACTCATTTCCCATTCCTTGAGGTGGGAGTCTTCTCGCCTATTGATGATAAAGGCTACCAATTTATTATACGTATTCTAATTGCCCCTTTACTTGCTTAACGGCGATTATTGAGACGTCACTTCCATAGGAAAAACGGAACTTCTTCCTTGCTTCTGCAGGTGATCGTGCTATAACCGTTTTTAACCATTTGGTTCCATTAAGCTCCGCTTCGACTACATACCTTTTAGCACCACATTTCATGTAACTCCCACCTTTTCAGCTATTATCTCGTGAATAATCAAGTTGGTCAAAAGTTTGGATTAAAATGCTGAATGGTAAGTGTTTTACACTACTTCACCTTTAAGGCAATTGCATAGATTGCATTACCATTGGAAACATCTTCGTTACTTTCATCCATCCACCAAACACCAATATCATAATAATAGACTCCTTCTTCTTCCGGTGCTGTAAAAGTAAAATTCGTAACAGCGACATCGTTACTTTTCTTATTACTCGTTTGTGTAAGATGAACTTCATTCGGTAGCGGTTCGAAGTCCATTCCGAATGTCACGGTTTCACCTGCCTCTATCTCAATTGGTTCCTTATCTTTTAGTAATATTTCAGCTCCCGCAACATCCACACATTCAGCAGTTGTCGTCTTCTTCCAGCAATAGGCACCAAGTACCGTTTCATATTGTTGACCAGCAATTTCAACCCACATTTTAGGCGGTTTATCAACCTCCACTCCCTCTTTACTAGCGGCACTAGTATCACAACCCGTGAGTACAATAGCTAACACCACAAAGTAAAATAACAACCTTTTCAATTGAAATCCTCCTTTTTTTATCTATAGGACGTCAGGATGAACGGATTTGTTTCAATAAGCCATTGCTAGAGTAGGTATCTACTTTGTTAGGAGTGATTTCACAGTTTCAGGAAACTTCGGTGAGAAAAGTTAATTCAATCAGGACTTTTATCCTATATAGTCATGTTATCGATTTTTTCCCAGAATGATGGAACATTCCTTAAATCATCTGCATTGACTGGGTTATAAATTTACTATCTAGCATCCAAATATAGATACATTCACCTACTTTTTATGCTAAGATAATGAATGGTAATAATAAAATAAAGGAGATTTCATATGACACTCGAACAATTAAACAACGAAACATTGCGGAAAAAGAATAAAATTATACTCATTATGTTAATGCTTTCCGTTATTCTCGGTACAGTAGTGGAGATGAGCCTTAACAAACCGTTATTGCTTATATGGACAATTGCCATTGGTGGAGGAATATTGTGTGCTATTATTGCCTTCTTACATATAACGAACCGCCTAACCAAATTAATTTCTTATATGTCCATTATCGGTTTAGTCATTCTGTTAGGTGCGATTATTATAATTAGCCCTTCAGAGAATAACCTATCACTAATTTACTTTTTATTAATTTGTTCCGCCCTATATATGAATTTAATTCTATATGCCATTGGAACATGTTGTGGAATCGGATTACTAATCTTCGCTTTCACATTAAATGGTGATATTTATTCATCTGATCTTGGCACGTATTTACTACTATTTTCTTTAGCTATTATTGTATTATTTTTCCAGCAAAAAATTATGGGTAACTTGGAAAGAAACCTTGCTTCTAGCCAAGTGGCCATGCAAGAAAAATTAGAAGCAGAATCCAATCAACGTGTTGTATTAGCAGAAAACTCTAAAGTAATAGCAGATAATATGTACACCATTGAACAGCAGTCAGAAGCTGAGAAAGCAGCAACCCAAGAACTTAATTCTGCTATTCAAGAAATTGCTGCCGGGGCACAGTCACAAGGAAATGCTGTCAACGATATTATGGAAGCAGTAGAAACCACTGCGAAGCAAGCCGTTTCCATGAATGGACAAGTTGAGCAAATCAGTGAATTCACGACACAAATCACAGATCAGATTAATGAAGGTCGTACACAATCACATGTATTGAATGAGCAAATGAATGAGTTCAAGGAGTTTCTTGAGCTTACTGAAGAGAATATGAAACAATTAAGTGAGAAAATTGAATCGTCCTTAAGCTCCATTCAAGCTATTCAAGGAATTACCTCCCAAACTAATTTACTTGCGCTCAATGCTTCCATTGAAGCAGCAAGAGCTGGTGAAGCAGGAAAAGGATTCTCCGTCGTAGCAGATGAAATCCGCAAACTAGCAGAGACTTCTGATAAAACGGCTGTTCAAATTTCTACTACATTACATGAAATACATAGTAACAATGTAGAAACACAGGATAAAATGAATACCGTTGCAAGAAAAATGGATGAAAACATCGAAGGAACAAGGAAAAACCAGTCTATCTTTGATTCTATTCAAGCATCCATTGTCCAATTAAAAGAAGAAGTGAATTCCTTTGGGACACTTGCTAAAAATATCGACAAAGAGACTGTATCCATTGAACGTGCTGTAAATGAATTTGCATCCTTATTACAGCAAGCATCAGCTTCGCTTGAAGAGATTTCAGCTACTGTTCAATCACAGACTAATTATAAGGAACAGCTTGCCGAATTAATTCAAGAGACAAATAAAGCTACCCAAAATCTAAAAGGTTTATTTTAGATAACTCACGTAAAGTAATGCCTCCCAAAAGATAGTTGCTATTCTAGCATTTGAGGAGGCATTACGAAGGTGAGTTTATCTTCTGAAAGGATCTAATGACTTAATCGTTTAAAATAATGGTATATTTTCTCGAGCTTTTTGACTTGTCTGCCCTTTGAACATTCCATATTTCCAAATTCAAAAAACTTTACTCTTTTAATTCCAACAAAGCTAAATAAAGCTCTTTTCATTAACAGTTTATGTGCATTATTCAACCATAGCAATGGATAAAAAGTTGGCCCTTTCATAGTTGATATACAAATGACAGACTTTCCTTTCAATAATCCTTCTGGGAAAAGCCCCCTTTTATCTTTATAAGCAAAATTTGAGGCAAATAAACGGTCGATATACCCCATAAGCATAGCAGGTGGCCTTCCCCACCAAATGGGATATATAAAAACGATTTTATCTGCCCAAGTAATCTGTTTCCTATACTTTTCCAAGTCAGGATCAATATGCATAGCACGCCTCCGCTTTTGCTCATTAAATACTAAAACTGGATTAAATCCCTCTTCATATAAATCCAAAATCTGTATTTCATCAATGTTTGTGTTCTCTTTACTGCCATTAACAATGTGTTGTAAAAAAGCATAATTTAAACTTTTGTGATTCGGATACGTATAAATAATTAGCATTTTCATCGTCATTCCCCCTTTAATTATCATTTGATAACAAAATTATAACGCCGCTGTTTTTATTTATCAAATGATAATTGTTTATTGATAACTATTTTGTTATCTTATTTCTATGAGGTGAAGAAATGGATAAAAAGGAGCTCTTTAACCAATTTATATCATTTATGTCTTCTGTTCATCATGTGTCAAATGAACTCACTAAAGATGCAAAGCACCATTCAATTTCACAAGTTCAATATAACATTCTTGAATTCATCAAAGTAAACCAACCTGTAACCCCTACGGAGATAAATGATTGTCTAAAAATGACTATGTCTAATACCAGTCGTGAGCTTAGTAAATTAAGTGAGAAAAATATGATTGAGAAGGCACCTGATACAAATGATAGGCGTAAGCAATCTATCAAGTTATCTGAAGATGGAGAAGTATTGATGAACGAGGCATTCCACATAATTGAAGTCCGTTTTCTAGATCGAATTAAGGATGCTTCTAATGAGGATTTAAAGGAGATTGAACAAGCTTTTGATGTTTTGAGGGAGAAATTGTTTAAGTAGTCTTCCGAAGTGATTACTCATCTTCCGTAAATACTTATAAAAAGAATCCATTCTGACTAAACATCAAAATGGATTCTCTACTCTATTATCTTTCATATAATCTACTAAATCCTTCTATTCAAATGTAACCATTAACGGTTTAATTAATAAAAATAATGGCAACTAACCTACTGACCTAATTCTCCTCAACCGAAACCGGTACAAACTCAAACTTTGTCACGTCAACAAGCCCCATGTCTGTTATCTTTAATGTTGGAATAACGGCTAAAGACATAAAGCCTAACGTCATGATTGGATCTACATCATCCGATATGCCTAGAACTTCTCGTGCGGCTTTGTTTACTTTGGTTTGCTCCGCTGCTACTTCTTCACCTGATAGATTACTCATCAATCCACCTACTGGAAGTGCCATTCTGGAGATGACTTCACCATTATTAACTAAGACGACACCACCATCTTGTTGTTTTAAATTTTCAATGACGATGGCCATATCCGCATCATTCGTTCCTGTGACAATCAAATTATGGGAATCATGGGCAATGGAAATTCCAATAGCACCTCTTTGAATACCGTAATCCTTAAATAAACCAACAAACACATTTCCCGTATTGTTATGTCTCTCCACAACAGCAATTTTTGCGACTGGTTTTGCAGGATTGTATATAAACTCTCCCGTCTCATCCCGTTCAACCTCTACAATTGCTTCATTCGTCAATGCCTCTGTTGGGACATATTGAATCGCTCTTGCTTTATTAGAAGTTAATTGCAAACGTAGCTTTTCGATCGAAAAATCACCGATATGGACACTAGATTGCACAGAAGAAGTATCTGCTTTCGTATATGGAAGTACATATTCTCCTTGATCTGCTACTAGTTCCCCATTAATATACGTCTGTTCTACTACCAAATTGTCAAGATCTTGAAAAATAACCAAATCTGCTCTCAATCCTGGTGCTACTGCTCCACGATCATGTAACTGGCAGCATGTTGCCGTATTGATCGTCGCCATCTGAATTGCAGTAATTGGATCCATGTTTTCTTCGATACAAATACGGATGGAATTGTCTAGGTGCCCCTTTTCTAAAATCGTCTTTGCTTGTACATCATCTCCGCATAAACAGCAGCGATGCGCATTCTGCGGTGTAACTCCTTTTAACAATGTACGCAAATTATGTGTAATAGTCCCTTCTCTTAAGAAAACATACATCCCTCTTGAAATACGAGCTTGTAATTCCTCTACAGTAGAGCATTCGTGGTCATTTTCAACACCAGCAGCGACATATGCATTTAGTTCCTTACCACTCACCATTGGACTATGTCCATCAATTCGTTTATTTAAATTTCTAGCAACTAATAATTTATCGATAACACTATCTTGGGCTTGAATCACCACAGGAAAGTCCATAAATTCCGCAAGTCCTGCTGCTTTTCCCTCCTCCAAAGGAGCCACCATATCCGATGCCGTTAACACAGCACCAGCGTTTTCCATATTGGTAGCAGGCACACAGGAAGGTAGCATATATTGAATATCTAATGCAGTATGCTTTGCCGCCTCGATCATATAATCCAATCCTTTTAGCCCCGCTACATTCACAATTTCATGAGGGTCTGCCATTACGGTTGTGGTTCCATGTGGTACAAGTAATCGACCAAACTCTTCTGGGGTCACATAAGACGATTCTACATGGATATGCGGATCAATAAAACCAGGTGCAATGTACTTCCCTTCTAAATCAACCGTTTCCTTCCCCTCATATGCTTCACCAATCCCGGCAATCTTTCCATCTATAATTGCGACGTCACCATGTAGGACACTACCTTGATAAACATCGATAATTTTCCCATTTTTTAACACAAGATCCGCAACCTCGCGACCTGCTGCAACATTTATCAATTTTGTTAAGTCACTTTTTTTCATTTTTTCTTCCCCCATCTCTGAATTTGGATCCAATCTGTCTTTAGAAAAAATTAGAAAAACTAGCATTCACTCTTTTTTACCGGGCGTAGTAGTATTTGTTATGCTCTCAAGGAAGATTTTATACTTTCCTAACTACTAAAAAGCTCGAAAGAACACTACACTCTAAAATCTACGAGTATAGCAATTCCTCCGAGCCTTTTATGCCTGAAAAGATAGTAATAGATATGTAAATCTGTTACTATGTAATGCTACTCATAGTCAGTTCATTTACGGTAAACTGGTAGAAACTCGCAAGCCATATTCTTGCTATTATATGAGTGAATAGATGTATGCAATTATTAGTATTATAGCACTACATAATTAGATTTCAACAGAAAAATTCTTTCGATAACTAATCATAAGTAATCTCCATGGATAGATAAAAACCCATACCGAACGAATTTCAGCATGGATTTTTTAAGTTCATAAATTTATTATTGAGCTGTATAGCCACCATCAACAATTAAGCTATTACCAGTCATGAAACTAGAATCATCACTTGCCAAGAATAATACAGCTTTTGCCATTTCTTCTGGTTTACCTAAACGCTTCATTGGTGTTGAATTAGTTAAAAAGCCTCTATCTGTTTCACCTAAGATTGGTGTATCAATAAATCCTGGGCATAGTGCATTGACACGGATGTTACGATCTGCATATTCTAATCCAAGAGAACGAGTTAAGTTAACCACTCCACCTTTTGCCGCATTATATGCTGCACTACCAGGTGATCCAACCCAACCATACATAGAAGCTGTATTGACAATAACACCACTACCTGCCTTCAAGAACTCTTTAATTGCGGCTTGTGCAACTAAAAATACACCGTCTAAATCAACTTCTACTGTTTTTCTCCATTCAGCATATGTTAATTCTTCTGTCGGTTTTACAGCACCGATACCAGCATTATTAAAGAGAATATCTACTTTACCAAAGGTTGATAATGTTTTATCATAAATATTATTTACATCGTCTTCACTCGTTACATCCGCTTTTACGAAGATAGCTTCAGTGCCTTCCGATTTTAATTCTGCTTC
Source organism: Ornithinibacillus proteolyticus (assembly GCF_039581225.1). NCBI lineage: Bacteria > Bacillati > Bacillota > Bacilli > Caryophanales > Bacillaceae > Ornithinibacillus > Ornithinibacillus proteolyticus. Next base: position 26,163 of record NZ_JBCPXV010000025.1, read on the forward strand.
AAACGCAGTTCCTTTTTCTTCATTGAAATCTACTAACACTAATTTTGCCCCTTCAGCAGCAAACAAGCGCGCTGTTGCAGCCCCAATTCCAGATACGCCACCAGTGATGATTGCTACTTTATCTTGTAGTTTCCCCATAATCGATGCCTCCTGTTATAATATATTTAGACAATTTTTTATTTAAATGCTTACAATTTAATTGTAGTACGTAACTTTTTGCTATCCAACCATCAATACTGTCCTTATTGTCTATTAGTTATACAGATATTAGTAAACTGTTTATTACAGGGGGTAACGTAATGACTGAACTGCTCTCCACTCCACGTAAAAACCGAACCAAAGAACATTTCCAATTAGCACTTATTGCGTTAATCAAAGAAAAGGGCTTCCAGCATGTCACAATCAAAGATATTGTGGAATACGCCAAATATAACCGAAGCACCTTCTACACCCATTATCGTGATAAATATGAGTTAGCAGAGGATTTACTAGAGACAATGCTCCTCGGGTTACAAGAAGCAGTCGGGAAACCGTTTCAATCTAAAAAAAAGATAAGCACCGTTCATCTCACTAAAAGTTCTTTTAATATTATTTCCTATATTTATCAGAATGGTAACTTCTTTGCATTGATTACCTATCAAGATACGATTCCAGAATTGCATACAAGATTTCCGCAAACCATTCTAAAAATCTATCAAGACAAGTTCCAATTCGAAACTATAGACCATTTACCAGTAGATATGGATTACTTTACACGGTATACGGCGTATGGTTTTTATGGACTAATATCCCACTGGATACATACAGGGTTTGAGGCTTCTCAGGAAGAGTTTATTGAGGAGGTTATCCGGTTAGCGCAGACGCATATGGCTTCCGTTCGATTTGTTGGGACGGATTAGTTAATGTACGGCTATTAATTCGAATTTATTTTCAACAGTACTCTAAATACTAGTGTACAGAATAAAAAAGCTCGGAAAAATGACTACACTCTAAATTCTACGAGTATAACCATTTTTCCGAGCCTTTTATGCCTAAAAAGATACGAATAAGTGACGATATAATGCTACTCATAGTCAGTTTATTTACGGTGAACTGGTAGAAAACTTACAAGCCATATTCTTGCGGCTATATGAGTAAATAGGTACAATTAATTGTTTATTATAGCACTCAATCTATAACCTTTTTCTCTACGTCCTTTGATTCTTTTTCTCTCGAACCATGATGATTAGTAGTGACACCTGCAATATGGATACGAACACCTTTCTTAATTGGAGAAGCTAAAAATCCAACCAGTGCACCAATTAAAAACAGTAAAGATGACAAGAGAATGGTTTCCCTTTTCCTCATTCATAATCCCTCCTACATGCTTTTGATAAACATTCATAAGATAAATAGTAAACAAAGGGTAATAGTTATTTGCCACTAAAGCACTATCTTTATTTAACTAGATCATGCTTAAAGGCATAAATTACTGCCTGTGTTCGGTCCTGAACCCCAAGTTTCCCAAGAATGTTACTTACGTGCACCTTCACCGTCTTTAGTGCAATAAAAAGTTCATCGGCAATTTCTTGATTGGATTTACCTTGCGCGACTAGCAAAAGAATTTCCATTTCCCGATCGGTTAATTGATCATGAAGATGTGTGACAGGCTTTTCACGCATTTTCGTCATAATCTTTCCTGTTACTTCTGGCTCTAGGACGGATTGTCCTTGGTAAGTTGAGCGAATCGCTTTAGCTATTTCTTCCGCTCTCGATGTTTTTAGCATATAGCTTGTCGCACCAGCTTCTAATGCTGGATATACTTTCTCATCATCAAGAAAACTAGTGACGATGATAATTTTTGCTTCTGGCCATTGTTCTATAATTTGTTTCGTTGCTTCAATTCCGTCCATTTCCTTCATTACTAGATCCATTAAAATGATATCTGGCCTAAGCTCTAACGCAAGCTTAACAGCAGGGGCACCATCGCTCGCCTCAGCAATCACTTCAATATCTTGCTGAGCAGAGAGATAAGATGTTACACCAATTCTTACCATTTCATGATCATCTGCGAATAAGACTTTAATCACTATGTTCACCTTCCTTCCGTATGATAGGAACCTTCACTTCCAACTGTGTTCCTTGGTTTGGTAATGAAATAATTTTAATCGTTCCACCGACTTCTAATGCACGTTCTTTCATATTCTGCAGGCCATATGACCCTGTTTTTACTGTATTCATATCAAATCCAACACCATTATCCTTTACCCGCAGAATTGCTATATTATCTCGCTTTATTAGCATCACATGAAGAGTTGTTGCCTTTGCATGTCTTAATGTATTGGACACTGATTCCTGTAAAATGCGAAATAGTTGATCCTCCACCCCTTTATCAAGCTGGAAATCCTCTGCCTTCCAGGAGATGTCCATCGGAACCTTTTGTATAAGCTCCTTCAACAATTCTTCTACACCTTCCAGAAGTGATTTTCCTTTTAGTGCTACAGGTCGTAAATGGAGAAGCAGTGCCCGCATTTCTAGCTGGGATTGTTGAATCATGTTTTCAACTAGTCTTAGTTGCTGTTTTATTTTGCTATCTAATTCGATTGCCGTATCATTTATGGCAGACATCATCATTGAGGCAGCAAATAATTCCTGACTAACCGAATCATGTAGCTCCCTTGCTAAACGATTACGCTCTTGGACAACAATCTCTTGTAAGCTTTGCTCTCTCTCTTCTGCGCGCTTTGTTGCAAGGGTTTGGAAATGCTCTGCTTGCTTATTTATCTTTTCTTGTAATTGCTTTATTTTCTGTTCTAACCTTTTTAATTCCTTGTACGAATCTGTATCTATATCCGTATGTTGACCTTTAATTACGTTATCCAGCTTTCGCTCAACATATTGAATTCGTTGCTTCCAATACCAACCAATTGATATTCCCAGAATCGCCCCAGAGATTGTTGCAATTCCAAGGACGGTTAGTAGAAAGGACACATCACCAATTTGCTTTTCCCAAAGCATGGACCAACTAAATTCATCCTGTAAGAAAAAGGTTAACCCTACCGAGAGTACTACTAATACTAAACTATACATAATCCCGATCATCATATGGCGAAGTACTGTCATCATATGCGCTTCACCTCGATATCACCGGAAAATATAGAGGTTATAATTTTCACTCTAGGATAAGTGGAATCATAATGTTCTGTTTGGAATAAGAGTGACTTATTCACCAATTTCATATCTTTCTCGTCAAAGATGTGCGCCCTACCAAATACCGAGCTATGATGAATACTAACCTCTACTTCATAAGGAACATAAATCTCGATATTGCCAACTAAATGACGGATAGAGATTACCGCTGTATCATTAGGAAGCACCGTATTACTTAGGTCGATCACCCGTTCTCCAATCCCACCATGAATATTAACATCCCGCCATTGATAAGCCATATCCTCGGTTTGCATATCATCAAAGAGCTTATTTTGAAAAAGTGGCTTCATTTTAATGAGCTTATCATTATTAATGACATGGTTAGGGAGAGTCGGTTTTAAGCTTTTACTATTTTTGGACTCATAATAATCTTTAAGCCACAGTACAATGACCACGACAATCAGAAAACGAACTGCCCACAAGTTTAAAATACAGAAGACAAACGAGACGATAAAAATCCAAAATAGAACCTTTCCCCATAAATGCTGGAAGTTTTTCCATCCTATATAAGCAAATATAGCGGAAAATATGGCAGGTATAACAGCCCCACCAAAATGGGAAATAATTTCCAATATAAGGAGGATTACTCCTACGATCATAATCCAGTTGAGTGTATCTGTTTTTAGTTTCTTGAACATAGCAGGAATCCCCCCTATCAACTCACACAGGCCCAATTGCTTGGGCCTGTGTCATGAGTATACCATTTTTAATGCGTTTTTGCGCATTTCAATTAATTCGCTTTTTCCTTTTCCTGCATTTCTTTTTCTAATTTAGCAATCTTACTATCAAATGTGCTCTTATAATAAGCACTATTAACCATGTATTCCAGATTGTCAATGTAACGTTCCATTTCAGCAAACTTAGAGAATGGTTTATCAGATACCTCTTCCATCACGCGATTAATTTGATGATTGGCATGAAGTATATTCTCACGTCCCATCAATTCCATTCGACGAAGACGCATATCTTTAACCCGGTGCTTCATTTCTTCATATTTTTGCTCCAGCTCTTCTAATTGCTCCATCGCTTCCTGGCGAGATGCCTTCATTCTTTCCGCACGCGCTTGATATTCTTCCTTTTCCTTTTGAGCAAAAGCATGCATTTGCTCCTCGCCCGCTTTTTCAGCAATAGAAGCTTGCTTTTCACGTTTCTCAGCCATTTCCGCAGCTTTCAAATATTCCCTTGAAAACTCATCCTTCAACTTATATTGACGCTCAATCAATTTACGCACTTTCTCTACCTCTTGTTCTGCTTGGCGTAAATATTGATTTAACGTTGAAACTGGGTTTTTCTTCTCCTTTTTATCCAGTAACTCATGTAAATCCGCTTCTATAGAATCTTTAATCCGTGTGAAAACATTTGTCATAATAGTTCTCTCCTTTTATTTCAAATTGTAGTCTGAGGGGGCGTGGTTTTGGTGTTTGGGTTCATGTTTGGGATTATCGGGTTCATGTTTGTTAAGCTAGGGCACATGCGCTGGTTTTCCGGGTTCATCTTTCTTGCTTTCGGGTGCATGTACCCTGGCCTCGAGTTTATTTACTCCAAATTCGGGCCCATCTTTCTCAAACTTGGGCTCATTTTCTCCATTTTCGGGCGCATCTCCACAACCCTCGGGTTCATCTTCTTCCTCTTCGGGCGCATGTTCCCAAACCTTGGGCTCATCTTCTCCCTCTTCGGGCGCATCTCCACAACCCCCGGGCTCATCTTCTCCCTCTTCGGGCGCATCCTCCCAACCCTCGGGCTTATCTTCTCCATTTTCGGGCGCATCTCCACAACCCCTGGGCCCATCTCCCCCCAATCCCAAGCACATATTCCAAGCTCCACCACTTATCTATAAATCTTAATTATTCAAATCTGCCCATTGGTGTTCAAAGTTTGTAAATGGATCACCGTCATCAGTAGGAACAACGGGGGAATCTCCATCTTTTTTCCAGTTTTTCACGATCCAATACAATGCAAATGCAGCTGCAATTCCAATGACAGAGTAAATATTGGTAAAACCGACTCCTAGAATAATGAGCCCTAGAATAACCCAACCAATTTTAGCTGCGACTGAATCACTCTTGATGAACTTTTTGAAGACGATATATAGCAACCATACACTAAGACCTAATAAAACCATTGGACCTAAGTTAACTAATAATACAAGTAGGGCAATTAGCCCTCCTACAAACAGCATAAATTTCCTCATCTGATTGCCTCCTTTCTTTATCATGAGTTAAGTTTACCGAGAAAAAGGGTTTTGGATAATGAGCCTCAGCTATATTTTGAACTAGGTCTAGGGGCTTATTTGGGTATAGGGCTTCTAAACAAGAAGAGGCAACCCTAAAGATGTGAACCTTTAGAATTGCCTCTATTACATTTGTAAACTTTCTCTTCTCTCCCGAAAAATTCATAAAATTCCCATTAAACCAAAGCCCCAAATAAAGCTATTTTGGGCTAAAGGGGGATCTAACTATCTCCTAAACCATCCCCAACTATCTCTATTAAACTAATTTGACTCTGATTCAAAAAACGTACTGGATATCCACTTGTTCCGAGACCGCTATCCACGTACAAAAATTGCCCCTGGCCCAAGTCGAATATTCCTTTCTCCCACCTTGGAAAAAGACTTCTTTCTGGGCCTACAACAGCCCCAATGATAGGGAGCCTAATTTGACCTCCGTGTGTATGCCCACTCAAGATTAGATCAGCTGGTATCCCATTGTACTTATCGACAATACTCGGCGAATGGGAAAGTAATATCGTATACTGATTATCCTTTATACCAGCAAATGCCTGGCTTAGATTTTCATGATCGGTGGATGTATTATCAACGCCCACTACATTAATTACGGTGTTATCCTTTGTAAATGTGATGTTTTGATTATCTAAGATAGTAATGCCCCGATCACGAACTCCGGACAAAAATCTCCCTACATTTTCGTTAGCCAACTCATGGTTTCCAGTTACGAAAAACACATGGGGATGAGCTCGTTTTATTTTCTCCATAAAGACATACACATTTGTAAAATCATCTGTATTCCGACTAATAAAATCTCCAGTCAATACTATCATATCAGCATTTGCATGTTTTACTGTCATTATCAACTTTTCATACTGATCTGGATAAACCTTATTGTGAAGGTCTGTTATTTGTAAAATCGATACTTTCGTTTTCACCGGAACTTTTTTCGTTCGAAATTGGACTCTATTTACTTTAAATACATTCGTATCGAAATAGGCCTTCCCCAGTGCCCCAAAGAATAATAATAGATGGAAAATCCATAGGAACCGTTTTATACTGTTGACACTCTTCCGCTTTCTTCTTTGCATTGCGTTCCATCCTTATCACATATACATTTCAACTAATTCTATACATCTATTCTTTGTCATCTCCATAAGCTTAGATGTATAAGCAAAGGATTCCATTGAGCCACCTTTGTAGTTAGCTGCCTCCGCTTCTGCCACTTCATCACGTAAAACAATCCAATTACGCTGTTCTTCTCTTAACGTTTGCATTACTTCATCAGAAAGCTGACTTTGTAAGATACCGTATAATTCATTTAAGTTATTATCCCATGCTTTATACATTTCTCCTGCTGCTTCCTCCATATCGACTTGTGTACCCGTCTCTATGATTTCACGCTGCGCTGCTAGGATAGCTTCTACTACTGCTAGTTTTCTTACGTATTCTGCTTTCGTTACTACCTTCTCTTCTTGAGCACTTACAGATCCATTCCCTTGCTCCTCATTCGTATCAGCATTCCCTTCTGGTTCTTGTTCTTCCTTCGTTTCCACATCCGCATCTTCTGATAAAGGATTATCCTTCACCTTATCTGATTCTGATTGTTCTACAGTTGAATTAGAACAACCTACTAGAATGAGTAATGGTATCATTAGTAACAATAATTTTCGCATGTCATGCTGCCTCCAATTCATTGATTCCCAAATAGTATATCAAATAATTGGTAAAAAGTTACCAAATGTTATGCGTGCAATAATCTCGAAGGCTTGTGACGTTTAGCGTTCCAATGTTGGATGGATTGGAGAATAAAGCCATTAGCACGATCATTTTTCTCCAATGCTTCTTTTGTCTTTTTATGATATTCAGTAGAAGGATTTACAGGATACTCGCCACAAATATCGACACCGATAATAGATTTAGTACGATAGAGCGCCTTTACCATGCCCATCATTTGCTTTAGTCGGAGTGTCCCATGATCCCATGCAGTCAAAGCCTCCTCCTGAAGAAGAACATCCTTATCCATGCTGATATAAATAGATTTAGTTGGTAGATTAGTTAAGATAGATTTGGTAATCGTTGGTAGGTTAGATTGGAGTGAGTGTTCCGTATAGACTGCTACTTTGTTCTGTACGTCTTCCGGGATATGGAGATAGGCGTCTTCACTCACACCAATGATAAATACCTTCTTCAGCATGGGAAGATTATGAATGGACTCCAGAACCCATGAGCCACAAGAAATCAGGCTCTCGCTTGGAGCTGGAAGTGTATCTGTATGATGATCAAATAACACTAATGTATAGGGCTCATTGATCTGGGATTGTAGAATATACGAGATATAATGATAGTTTCCACTACCTAAATAATGAATGTTGCTGCTTGGATGATTCCTCATTCTATCCGCCAGTTCCCATAAGACAGCTTTTTCACAAAACAAACTAATATTCCGCATATATTCCAAATCGATCGATGTATAATTGCTTCTTAGATAGAAAGATTGTCTACGATAAGTCCCATCGAAGTTCCATAAGGTTACACTGCTTTCCATATTCATTCCTCCATGTTCACTAGTAACCTAATCATTTGGTAGATATGATAACCTATTATATTCTTTTTACCGCTTCCTTTCCATCCCTTAAATCCACCATTTTTTGATGCCTTTCCTTAATGCGGATGCATTTATTTAAGTGCAAAAAGATATGTCTCGTAGCAGGCATTAATACCAACCCTGCTATTGTTTTTTTACTCCAATACTCCGCCAACCAGGTAGAATCCTCTGTTACTGCTTTTTCTGTAAATAACCGGTTGATTCGATCTGATTCAACCTTCAACCTGAATGTACCGGCTTCCAATTGCGATATGATTTCTTGGGTATGTTTGCCTACAGCTTGTCTATATAATAGCAGGGCCTTAAAATCGATTTCCTGACTTAATTTCGCAATATCCTCCTCACTCATATCATTTCCCGAATGTTCAAATGGAATATGAAGTTGCTCCAGCCAATTTGCTGTGCTGAGTACTTGTTTTCTACCTGCCACTAAAATATTCATCGTCATGTCTTCAATACGGGTAACATGCCATAAATGCCACGCAATCGAATTTTTTGTATCTGGGCTTTTCACAGGATACTTCCGAAATGTTGTCTCTGTTAAATCATCTAATAACGCAGCTGCTAGGCTTTTCTGATTGGAAAATGTATGTAAAAGCGAATGTTGGGTAAGAAATAGTTGAACTGCCTCCTCATGCTTTTCAGGTCTCCTTATCATTTCTTTTAGCGTTTTGTGGTTTGCATTCCAAGCCTTGCGCTCAGTCTTGTCCATAGTTGGTAATACCCCCCTTTTATTAATCTATCAGGTTAAAAAATAGAATATGTTGAACTCTAGTATAGTATGTTCAGTCAAAATAGACAAAAAACTTATAATAATCTGTTATACTAAGCATACAAATAAGCTGATAAAGGAGCTATAAAATGATTCGAACTCCGGAATCCCTATTTGAAAACATCGCCCAAGATCATGAAGTATTGCAATTGTTTAAGCATCACTCTTTACGTGTTATGTATCTCTCAGCCATGCTTGCAAAAGAAGCTGGTTGTTATGATGATGATTTGCGAGTTGCAGCATTTTTACATGACATCGGAAAAATTGGTATAGCAAAAGAAATATTATTGAAACCTGGAAAGTTAAATCCAATTGAGAGAACCATTATTGAAAGTCATAGCCATATTGGTAACCTGATTCTTCGAAAAGAGCTAGGTAAAACGCGAGCTGCTGCTTTTATTCGTGACCATCATGAAAATTGGGATGGGACAGGGTATCCGAGAAGATTAGTAGGAGAAGAAATCTCGGTTCAAGGGAGAATTATTAGAATCTGTGATTCCTTTGATACGATGACTTACGATGAGAGAAATTACAAGCTATCGAAAATGTCCCATGATGAGGCTTTTGAAGAATTAACGAGATGTGCATGGTCTCAATTTGACGGGAATCTAGTAGAAATGTTCATTCATTTGTTAACGGAGTTAGAGCTACCAGAGAACTGGTATGATACGTATAATATCAATTTTATCGAAAAAATGTATAAGCCATTCGATACGCCTTCAGATTCTTTATAATAGCTAGATTAAAGGATGTAGAGCGAACATAACCTTTTGTTCGCCCTACTTTTATTACCTATAGTCGCTTTAATGCATCTTCAACTGGTGTATCCCCAGACATGATTTCTAATGTCTTCCGGTACGTCTTTTCCTCATCTAAAGCTGCGACCACTGTCCTTGCTACATCCTCACGCGGTATTGATGTTTTTTGAATTTCCTCGCCAACTGCAATTTTCCCTGTACCAGGTTCATTGAGTAGTAGTCCTGGACCTAGGATGGTATAGTTTAAATCGCTTGCTACAAGCATTCTGTCTGCATAATGTTTAGCCACCATGTATGGTTTAATCGGACTATCTTTCCACGATTCACGATCATGCGCCTTATAAGCACTAACCATAATATATCGCTTGATTCCAGCCTTTTCAGCTGCTTCCATCGACTTCACCGCACCATCTAAATCAACGAGCAATGTTTTATCTGGACCTGTATGTCCCCCAGATCCAGCCGAAAAGATTACCGCTTCAGAACCTCGCATCACTTCTGCAAGCTCCTCTACACTACCTTCTAAATTCGCTATAGCCGCCTTCACACCAGATGCTTTCCATTGCTCTGCCTGCTCCTCGCTACGAACCATAGCAGTTAACTCGTGCTTATTACTTTCTTGAAGGAACTTCACAATATGTCTTCCAACCTGACCATTTGAACCGATAAGAAATACTTTCATGTCTGAAAACTCCCTTCACTATGGATAGTTATATTGTTTCAAAAGAAGGCAGTTTTATCAAAGATATTGCTTTCGTATTATGCCCTATCAAAAAACTTCCTGAAAATTTTAAAAAAATAGTATGAAAATAATTTTAAAGCATGTTACATTCGAAATGTACCAAATAATATATGAGGAAAGGAAGAATTAATGATGGAATATAAATTAGAAACCCTCCCCAATTATCGGATTGCTTATAAGAGGCGGATTGGTCCATATGGCCCGGAAAATATTAACGTGATGACCGAATTAAAAGGTTGGGCTAGTGCGAGAAATCTTCTTCAATCATCCATTCTGTATGCAGTCCCATTAGACAATCCAGCGTCTACAAAACCTGAAGACTGTCGATTTGATGCTTGTATCGTAATCGATAACGATTACCTATTAGATAATACCATTAGCGAACGTGAACTTCTTGGCGGAAGATACATTATGTTTAAAATCAAGCATACAACGGAAGCAATAAAAGAGGCATATACTAAGCTACATACTTGGATACAAAAAAGTGGATATCAGATGGATAACAAACCGATAATGGAACGATACAAAGCGGACCTATTGAAAAACCATTACTGTGAAGTATGCGTGCCAATTAAATAGTAGCTTGAGAGGTTTGTCTTCTCTTGACTAGATGACCTCCATACAATAAGAAATTTACCCTTGCATTACAAGATAGTATATGTTATTCTACACATATACTTTGTATTGCAAGGCATTTTTCAATTCCTACAACCCTTGTATTACAATATAGCAAAGGAGGTCACGTAATATGTCAACAACCCAAATGCTAAAAGGCATTTTAGATGGTTGTATTCTTGCCATCATAAAAGATAAGGAGGTATATGGTTACGAACTAACCGAAAAACTTGAGGAATACGGCTTTCAATCCTTCAGTGAAGGTACCATATATCCACTATTAATGCGGATGCAGAAAGAAAAACTGGTCACCTCCACATTAAGAAAATCTACAGCTGGACCTCGCAGGAAATATTATTCGTTGACGCCTAAGGGCGAACTGGAACTGGCAGAGTTTATGGAGCGTTGGGACTACTTACAGTCCAATGTAAACAGAGTACTTAAACATGAATTCAAAGGAGAAGATAACCATGCATGAACTATCAAACAAAAGCAAGACCTTCATAGAAGATCTACGGGTTTATTTATTTTCTAGTGGAAAGAAGTCCAAAGAAATCGAAGCGATTATAGAGGAATTGGAAACACATTTAATTGAAGCAGAAAAAAGAGGAAAACCTATTGAAAAAATAGTTGGTAACTCCCCGAAGGAATATATGCAGATGATTGACGATGAAATGAAGATCGACTTACGGTCATGGCTAAAATACATCTTTATGATCATCGTTGGCTCATTCTCTTTTACTATTTTTAAAGATGCATTAGCAGGGGCAGGTTCGTTATCCTATTCCATACTAGAAATAATTGGTCATATCGTAATTGCAGGAATTTTTATTGTCACTCTTTTTCTAGCATTTCGATATATCGCTAGTCATTATCTTTCAAACCTGAACCAGTTTCTCTTGTTACTGATTGTAACGTTAGTCCCTATCGGATTGTATGTTGGGTTAATTTTTCTTAATCGCTCAGTAGAAACTCCAGTTATGGAATTTGGGCAAACCGGGACAATGATTATAACAGGAATTATGGTGCTATTTATCATCTGCCTTTCCATTTGGGCTAAAACAGCAATTCTAATTGCAATTGTTGCCTTACTTGTTTTACCAGATTATTTACTTAGTAAAACGGCATTAGATGCTGAAATGCAACTAATCGTAAGTAACATTATTTTCATAGTTGGGATAGGCATTTATGTATGGATTAATAATCTTAACTATAAGCATAGCTAATTGACCAGCAATCGGGAAGGTTCCATGTCTATGGGAGCTTCCTCTTTTTCTCTTCCAAGTACATTTTCTGTATAGACAGAAACCTTATAACAAAGCATAAACTATATGTTACCAATTAAGGGGAGTCTTACATGAAAATCCGGTTTGGTTATGTTGCAAATGCACTTGGCTTATGGGATGCTAGCCCATCTAAAACACTGACCTTTAAACGATATTCTGCTCTTCCTAAGCATGAACGGCTAGCTACATTACAAGCAGTCACAGCACAGAATTTACAGCACACAAAGCGAATTCTATACTATAATATTGCACACGAAATTGAGCTCTATCGTTTCTCAAGTATGCTTGTCCCTTTGGCTACACATCCTGAGGTAGGATGGGACTTCATTACACCATTTAAGAATGAGTGGGAAGAATTAGGTCAACTAGTCAAGAAATACCAAATGCGAACAAGCTTTCATCCTGGCCAATACACCCTGTTTACCAGTCCAAGAAAAGAAGTAACCGTAAGTGCTGTGACGGATATGGAATATCATTATAACATGCTTGAAGCAATGGGTATTTTAGAGACATCCATTATGAATATTCATATTGGCGGTGCATATGGAGATAAAGCAAATACTTTAGTAAGATTTCATGAAAATTTACGGTGTCTGCCTGATGACATGAAATATTATATGACATTAGAAAATGACGACAAAACTTATAATATCAAGGAAACATTAGAAGCTTGTGAACGGGAACGAATTCCGATGATTTTGGATTACCATCATTACATGGCCAATCAAGGAGAAGCCGAGCTGGAAGACTATTTAACTCGGATATTTAATACATGGCATCATCGGGATATGCTTCCAAAAGTACATATCTCTTCACCAAAATCAGAATCAGCCTTTCGTTCACATGCTGATTATGTTGATGTTGAATTTATACTTCCCTTTTTAAAAATCGCCAAGGCCCTAAATCGAGACTTTGACATCATGATCGAAGCAAAACAAAAGAATCTTGCTATGCTTCAATTAGTTGATGATATTGCCAAAATCCGTGGAGTAAAGCGAACCTCAGGAGCCTCGATAGTTTGGTAATATATCTAATTTAACTGGGATTATATTGGTTACTTCCTGGACGTTTTTTCACTTCATTCCAAGCCTCGATCGCCTTTTCACGACTTTTCCCTTGATTTTTTGAATCAGCATAATAATCACGAATAAACCGATTGTATTCAAATTGAGGCGCTATTTCTTTTTTATAGGATGGATCTTTCTTTGTTCTTCCTCCTCATACCAAGCATCTACTACATCACGATATGTATTACCAACATTCGTCTTAAAATAGTTTTGGATATGAGTAGAGAAATGAAAATTGGGAATAATCGTCTTAAAGAATGCTCTGACAGCTTGACTACAACGATGATTTTCTGTAATAACTGTTTCTAGAGATAGCTGAGAACTGAGGACTCCCTCTGCCTTTCGTCTCGACTTTCTAACAGGCTTTAGTATCTCCCCTGTACGAAGGAAAGTTTCGATTCGATTGGAAATCTCAAGCTTAGAACCAGTTGCGCTTATCCCATGTTCTCTACAGAATACTTGTAACTCTTCCTTTAGCCAATAAAAGTCTTTAAACCTATCCACATGCAATTCTTTTGATAATTTCGGTCTCAAACTATGCACCTCCACATTTATTATAGAACATTAGTTCCCTTTTAACAATATGTTTTTACAAGAGGTGACACATCATGACACTTGTACGACTTGGTTATGTAGCCATGAGCATGGAATTAAAAAACGCATCTCCATCACAAACAATGACTTTTACGCAATTTCAAAAAATAGCGGACCGAGAGGCAGCCATTCGAAAATTAGAACGAATTGCACGCTCAAACCTAACGAACTACATTGCGATTACTAAAACATACTGTTGCATCCGAAATCCACTTTTACCGATTAACTTCAAGACTGATTCCACTAGCATATCATCAGGAGCTTTTGGACTGGGATTTTATCATGCCAATAAAAGATTTATTAAAGGAACATATATTCAAGAGCACCAGTTACGGGTCGATTTCCACCCAGATCACTTTGTGCTACTTAACACCCCTAATAAAGATGTGTTTCACCAATCCATCCTAACCTTGAAAATGCATTATTTGATTTTAAAGGAAATGAAAATAGACCCTACCCATCGCTGTGTTATACATGTTGGGGGGAAATATATGGATAAGGAAAAATCTTTGGAGCAGTTTATAGAAACCTGGATGGATGTTCCAACAGGTATCCAGAAGCTAATTATGTTAGAAAACGATGATACCTCATTTACATTAGAGGATACGCTTTACCTTTGTCAGAAGCTTAATATCCCACTTGTCTTTGACTACCACCACCATCTAGCCCTGCATCAAGATTCGAATTGGCAGCGGCAATGGGATAGTATCGTACAGTCATGGGAACATTCTCCACTGCCTATTAAGATGCACATATCTAGTCCAAAAAGTGAGAAAAGTTTTCGTCACCATGCTGATTATATCGATAGCAAGCTCTTTTTTGACTTTTTACATGAAATAAGGGGGTCCATCCCTCAAATTGATTGTATGATTGAAGCAAAGCAAAAGGATAAAGCGCTGTTTAAGCTAATGGAGGAAATTAAAAATCGGGATGATGTTGAAGTGGTTGATGGCTCTTCTTTCAACCTAAAGTAAATTGCCTCTTAAGCAATTTTGGGCATTATTTTTAATATGATGGAGCATATGCTATAGTCTAGAGGAAGGTAGGTAAATACGTTGTTCTCCTTCTACCGTTTTGGAATGGAGTGTAAATGGTGATCAAACATGTAATTTTTGACTTTGACGGAACACTTGTCGATTCACTTGGAGTATTAATATCCAGCTGGAATAGTCTTGCTAAGAAACATAATCTAAAAGAAATAAAGCATCATGAAATACCTATCCTCAAACAACTCTCACTTAAGCAAAGGATGAAGCATGTAAACTTTTCGATGTTTAAACTACCTATTATCGCACCGAAATTATATAAATTATATCAAGAATCGTTACACCAACTACGTTTATTTGATGGGATGAAGTCTACCTTACAACAGCTTGATCGTAAAGGCTATAAAACTAGTATCATCTCCTCTAATTCAAGAGATAATATTATCCGTTTCTTAAAACGCAATAAGGTCACAACGATCGAACGTGTTTTATGTTCTAGTAGTATCCTTGGTAAAGATAAGCTCATCGATAAATATCTTAGTGAACATAAGTTACACCCGTCTGAAGTAATTTATATCGGGGATGAACAAAGAGACATCCTTGCCTGTAAAAAATCAGGGATTAAAATTATCTGGGTTGGCTGGGGATATGATTCCATTGAAGCGATTGAAAAGCTAAAGCCCGACTTTCAAGCCAAAACGCCAGATGATATTTTAGCAATAATTTAAGACTTACCCTCAGAGTAGAAGCAGATATATAATCCCTGAGGGTAGCTTTTCTTTCCATTTAAAAACACGCTACATCGAATACTAGCGTGTTCCGTAAGCCCATCCTGCCATAATCTCTTTAATTTGTTCGATATGCCGTTGTTCATGCAATGGTACTGTCTCCACCCACTGGTGTAAGGAAAGTAACCTAAACCTAGGATGGACAACTGATTTTTCATTTAGTACAGCACAATCTTCCAAGCTATCCATCGTTTCATGTAATTTTTTCCTTGTAATTCTCAACATGTCAACCATCTCTTGCACCTCAAACGGTCCACCACCTGGCTCTACTGCCTTTGGTGCATGTGCCTTCTTCGATCGATCTAAAATTAACTTTATATCTTTCGGATCACTCTTCGTACTGTTATCCTCCCGTAATCCATCCTTCACCGCTTTTATCGTAGCAAGTTCGAATAATGCTAGATGATGGCAAATCTGAGCAACGCTCCACTTTTCTTCATTTGGTGTCGCATTAAATTGCTCATAGCTTAATCCTTCAATCAATTGCAGTAGCGCTCCTCTTGTTTCCTGGAAATAATCTGTAATCACCTGACTCATCATAATCCTCCTTGAAGGCGTCTAGTAAAAGTTCCTTCTTGAATCCATTCTAAAATTTTCAGGGGTGACATGATTGCCACCTACATACACATTATTCCAATTAGGATATGTATATGCTTATAAGTTGGATATTGAGTTCGGAGGAGAAAAATAGAGTAGCCCTATAGCTAAAGAGGCTGGGACAAAACTATTTCTACATAGGATAAACCGAACATGAAAGTTAGCGCATCAGACCCGCCCCTGAAATATACTACGCGTCCGTGGGCGGCTGGTGAGCCTCCTCAGAGCTAAAGCTCTTCCGGGGTCTCAGGCAGTGCCCTTTCCTCCCACAGGAGTCTCCGTATATTTCCGGGTAATGATAGTGATGGTTCGTTTTTTATTATCTTTGTTTTCGTTATGTCCCGATCCCTTCCTTAACAAATCGTAATGACAATCTTACCTTGACTATGACCTTCTTCAAAATACATGAGCGCCTCTGGGACTTCTTGTAGTGAAAAGCTTCTATCGATTACTGGCTTCACTTTCCCCGATTCAATTAGCTCCTTCATCCTGATTAGATCCCCCTGGTTCGGTTGTTGCAAAAAAGTAGCCATTTTTTTATTTCCAGTCATCGAAATAAATGGTCCGAAAAGCATGGTTTGATAATTTGGCTTTCCGTACCACCTACATGAATAAATCGGCCACCAGACTGAAGTATTTGTTTATAGGTTAAGAGACGCTGAGAACCATTGACTCCTATGACCAAATCATATAACTGTTCCTTATCGTCCAGTTTTTCCTTCTTGTAATCTATTACATGATCAGCACCTAGTTCATGTGCAATGGCTACATTTCTTGTACTGACAACCGTTGTCACCTCTGCACCCAAAGCTTTTGCAATTTGAACTGCAAATGTTCCAACACCACCTGATCCCCCATGAATTAGCACCTTATGTCCAGCTGTTATGTTGCCACTATCACGGATTGCCTGTAATGCGGTAGTCGCCGCCATCGGTACTGCTGCAGCATCTTGAAATGATAGATTACGAGGTTTATGTGCAACAGCCTTCTCCGGCGCTGTTGCGTACTCTGCAAAAGTCCCCCATCCACAGCTAGACAGATCACCATACACCTCGTCGCCAATCTTAAACTCTGTTACCCTTTCCCCAATGGCCTCTATCGTTCCAGCCATATCCCCACCTGGAATTGGGAATTTTGGCTTACGAAGTCCAAATGCAAGCCTAGCGATATAAGGCTTTCCTCTCTGTAATACAATATTGCCATAATTCACCGATGCCGCATGAATTTTCACCAGTACCTCATCCGCTTTCGGCACCGGTTTTTCCACTTCCTTTAATTCTAGCGTATCTGGTGCTCCGTATTTCGAAGTAATAATTGCCTTCATCTTCATCCACCCTCAATCCTTTTTAAATTATCATAATAGACACTCATCCATCCGGCATTGACTTAAGTTAAGATGAGGGGGATATGGAAAAAAATTATTGCATTCGTTTTTTTATTCTACTTAATGACTCTGGTGTAATCCCGAGATAGCTTGCCAGTTGATGCTGGGGAACACGGGTTATGAGGTCTGGCCTGTTTGTGATGACAGATTTGTAGCGCTCTTCTGGGGATAAACGATAGAATTGAGCAAGTTCGTTTTGAGTCTGACCAAGATATCCTTCCATCATACGCCGTGTCATCGTTTCAAGCTCCGGATAGTCAAGATACATCTCTTCTTCTCTCATAATATCAGAAACAACTAACACGGAATCCTCTACACAGGTTAACGAGTAGTTAGAAACTTGGCTAGAATCACCAAAGTTCGCTAATAATATGGCCTGTTCCTCTGTATAGAAATTGGAGGTGAATTCTCTACCGTCTTCATCAATATAGTATTGCCTCACACAGCCTGCTAGTACGAAATAACAATCCGTCGTGGTGTCTAGTCGATACCCTTGCTTCGTTAAGTCCGTTCCTTTCAAAAAGTGCTCCACCACGATTTCTTTGATAATAGCTTCTTGCTCCGCTTCACTCAGATTCGTATGCTTAGGCATATACTTAGATAGAATTTCCTTCATGGCCATTCTCCTTTACGAATATAATCTCTTCATTTATCTTATCATTATATTCCATTGCAAAATATTAAATTTATATATTTTAGAAAATTACTACGAGCTCGAACGGAAGTTTCACAATGAAACTAGCACAGCTTGATCTATCGTTAATTCGTTCTCCTTCACCACCGTATCATACGCTAAAACTTGTACTCCACATTCAGCCGCGCTTACTAATGCGTTGGCAAATGCTTCATCCATCTTAGAATGAGGGATGAGTCGGTTACATCCTTTCATTTGTATAACGAATATAATAGTCGCCTGATATCCTTCCTCCTTTGCTTTTATCAGCTCCAGTACATGCTTTGTCCCTCTTACTGTTGGTGCATCTGGAAACATGGCTATTCCCTGCTCTTCTAATGTTACTCCCTTGACCTCGATAAACCCTTTCTCACTGCCCTTTTCATAATAAAAATCAAATCGAGAATCGCCATAGGATACTTCTCGCTTCAGTACGCCTACCTTTCCAAGCTCCTTCATTCTTCCCTCCCTAATTGCCTCCAAGACAACTCTATTTGGTGCTTGGGAGTCAATGTTAACTAATCGACCATTCTTCCAAACCGCAATAAGAGAGAATTTTGTTTTTCGATTGGGATTCGTACTTAATTCCATGACTACTTCCGCTCCAGGTACAAGCAGTTCTTTCAAACGACCTGTATTTTTAATATGGACATGCTCCATCACACCATCTATGATGACTTCAGCAATGAATCGATTTACTTTTCTATGTAATACTCCTGTGATTACTGTTCCATACCGCATAACAACACTTCCGCTCCATTTTCCTATTTATGGTTTGAGTATACCATGCCTCTAGGGATAAAGAGGTATTACACATGAGGATTGTATGATGAAATGGGGCTGGGACAAAGAAATTTTTTTAAAGGAAAACCGAATGGTAAGCAAGTATCGTGTATCATTCGGCTTTACATTCTTTTCGTTATATCCCAGCCCCTAGTTATGACTACTTCCTCAACTTAAACACCATAAAGGTAGCACAATTCAAATCCTCTTCATATCCAGGATACTCCTTTAATATCTCCTTTGATGGCTTCGGTTCCACTAAATCCTCAATCGTAAATCCAGCACTTATTATAGCTTTCACATAGCTTGAAAGTGTTCGATGATAATATACGATTGGCTTATTGGACTGAATTGGTAAACGCTGATCATATACCCCTTCATAAAAGTACCTGCTCACCTTCCAGTGTTCTTTCACTCCTTGTTCATTACGAATCCAACCACTATCCGGCGTGATAAAACATGGGTGAAGGATGGAGAAGACGAAGCTTGCACCTGGTTTTAACAGTCGGTACATTTCTTGTAAGCAGCTTTCATAATCCTCTAGATCTTGAATGACCATATTCGAAACAATGGTATCAAATTGCTCATCATCTAGAAAACTAAGATTTTCACAATTTCCGTGATAATAGTCGATTTCCAAATCTTCTCGGGTTCGTGCTTTAGCCAGTTCTAACATTTTTTCTGAATAATCAATTGCCGTTATCCTTGCCCCTTTATCTGCTAAAATTCTGCTCAGATAACCTTCTCCACAGCCTGCATCCAATATCAACTTCCCATCTACGTCCCCTAACAAGGAAAAAATAGTAGGATTTAAAAATAATACACGACTCCAGTCACCAAATTCACTATATCCGGCAGTAAACCTTTCTGCATGCAGATTCCACCGCTTAATGGCTTCCTCTGTTGGCATTGTCCGTTTCATCATAGGACCTCCTTAAGTCAAATAATTTCCGTAACGTTACGTTCCTGTCGACAACTTCATTCTCCCATAGAAAAAAATTAATTATAGACTTATAATTTAATTTTTTGTATCATGTAGATAGAGGCTTACCTACTTTAGAAATGATAATTAAAGCCAGAAATCAAAAAATGATTTCTGGCTTTTTTACGTTTATATACATATCAATCATACGAATTTTACATTCACTTCACGGAAAAGCTCGTCTTAATATGCTTTGTCCAGCATATATTTTTCTTGAGGTGAAGAAAATTGAGAACATCAGTAGATAAACTACACATCTTTGTTATTATGTTTTTCGTTAGCTTGGTGATGAGTGTGCAATCCCCTATCTTTGCACCTTATGCAGCAAGTATGGGAGCATCCGGTGTGCTAATCGGAGTCATGTTGAGTATTGCATCATTTGCTAATTTAACAGGGAATTTAATAGCAGGTCCACTGTCCGATCGGTTTGGTAAGAAAGGATTTATTGCTTTGTCTCTATTCCTATCTGGCTGTCTCTTTCTCGGACATGCACTTGTTTCCGACTCTACTAGTTTACTAGTTGTTCGAACGCTCAATGGGCTATCCTTAGCCTTTTTAATTCCTTCTGCTTTGGCCTTGCTATCAGGGTATGCCAAAAATAGTCACCAACAAGGGAAAAACATCGCGATTATGGGGATTCTTGGTACGATTGCTAGTATTATCGCACCTATTATCGGTGGACAGTTAGGAGCTCAAATTGGCTATGCGAATACGTACTATGTAATCGGGACCTCCCTCTTGCTAACAGCTCTTTATACTGCTCGATTTTTAAAGGAAAAGCAGAGTATTATTAGGGTTAATCATGAACAACAACTAGGTTTTAGACAAGTACTACAGATGCCAAGTTTACAGATGGTATTTCTTACTGCTTTTGCTGTGATGTATATTCATGGGGTCATAATTTATGAGGTTCCGTATTTAACAGTTGAACAAGGGCTTTCCACTGCAACGACTGGTGTATTATTTAGTTTTATGGGGGTGGGAACCTTTGCCTCATCCGTATTATTTTTCATTAATCGCTTTGATCCGACGAAACGGATGCTGTTTGGATTATTTGGCATGGCTCTAAGTATTTTTACCATATTAAATGGCTTAGTCGCCCTTCCGTTATCGTTATTCTTATTAGGGTTCTTTTTGGGAGTGATGATGCCAGCAATGGCAACCGCCATTACTAATGCAGTCTCAAGTGAAGGACATGGTCGGGCTTTTGGTATTATGTCTGCAGTTAATTCACTTGGTATGATAACAAGCTCGTTCATTACAGGGGCTACTCGTGATGTTATTTCTCCTTATTTTGTTGCGTTTTTAATTGGGATGGTCGTACTGATTTTAGTTGGGTATGCAAGACTTAAATTAGCTAATCCTACATCATCCAAGATGCTCCAACGCTATTAATCAATCATCCCCCCTGTACGATACATACAGGGGGGATTTATCTTGTCGTTTATTTTTCTACTTTCTCCAGTTCATTCACAAATGCTGGTTTTCGCTCATAAGTATCTTTTAACTGCTGTACTACGCTAGTGAACTTCTCGTCTCCACAAGCTTCTTTATAGACGACTAGCTTCCTACATACATGACGATATTTCTTTCTATCGGTTGCATCCTCTGCTTCCGATAGGATATGTTGCATAAAAATCTCTTCCACTCTATCCCGATAATCGGCAATCAAATATGGATAAAGCTCGATAATGGTGGATGGCGCTTGCTCCACATACTTTAATATTTTATCACTACGATTCTCAAGCTTTGCGATGTACTCATATACATGGGGAAGGTAATTGGACGATTTCCCTTCCAATAATTCAAATATCTTCTCTAGGGCAGTCTGCCATTCGCTTGGAGAATACAACTCCTTTAGCTTCCCATATGCCTCATATTCATTGTCTAATACAAATTCTATCAGTATATCTTTTTGCTTTTCCATATCTTCTATAATTTCATAGACTTGTAGTCGACATTCTTTCCATTGCTTTACTAGACCTGGATATTTACTGTCATTTTCTTCGCCCTCTTTACAAAGCTGTAAGGCTGTTTCATAATTTTCATTTTCAATTGCTTTTTCAATAGCCATTTTCCGAAATTCATCATATTCTATGTGGTGATGAACAAACTGGCTAGCCTGTTCCATTTCACCATTCCGTTCCATTATCTTTAACTGAAGCTGTAGGATGGCTTGTTTATCATAATCAGATGAAAGAGAAGACATATCGGAAACTTGGCTTAACAGCTTTTCTAATGTTTCCTCTAGCTTCCTTCTTTCTGAAGAACGAGCAGAATAGATTGTACAAACATCTAATAGCTCATAACGAGTATCGTTCCATCCATCATAACGTTTGTGCATCGCTTCCTTTAGAATTAGATCAAAAGCCCTTTCCTGGCCACGATGATTTAAGGAAAGCAGTACGAGGGATGAGGCATCCTGAAGTAGGGTGATACTTTCATTTATAACAAAGCCAATCTCTCCATTAGAATCATCCGTATACTGAAGCATATCGATAACGATTGATAATACTGTAATTCCTAGTTCAATAGCTAGCTCTTCTTCCCCATTTACCAGCTTATCCCGTCCCTTATCAAGCACCATCTCAGCACCCTGTAGAGCAGCATGTACATTACGTCTGGAAATAAAACCTTGCCGTTTATTTTCATTTATATATTTACGAATTAATTGTTTACTTGCTTTTACTTCATCATTAGGCGTAACTAATTTAAATTCGATCTTCTTCGCAATATCCTGATCGCCCTCAACAAGCTCCATAATTAATTCAACTAATTCCTTTTTGGTTAGCTTTGATACTTCCTTCTGTAAATCCAAGCTCTGGACCCCTCTCTAAAACATCCATATAGTTCTAGTGTAGCATAACTCCCCTGTGTAGTTCACATGAGCAATGTAAACTTATGTTCATCACTAGTGAATGCTGTGAATAAACTGCATCCGATGCACGTTTCATTTTATGTACTTATCACTTCCAAAGAACTTATTTTTCAATGGATTTTGCTTTTAAGCAATAGGATGATTCGAAACGGGTACACTAAAGATTACAAAAGTTTGCTACATTTCGTTGACCTAAACTATAGGTCCAAGTACTGGATTAATGTTACAGTATAAAAGAAGACAAAATCTTGAGGAGAACAAATATGATTGAAATCAAAACATCTTCTGTTAGTGACGGAGAGTTTAATAGAGGAGTATTTGCTACACGTGCCATCAAAAAGGGAGAGCTATTACATGAAGCACCTGTTATCGCTTATCCTAACGACCAGCATCAATTTATTGAAAAAACATTACTTGCCGATTATGCCTTTGAATACGGCATAAATCATACAGCCATCCTTCTCGGATATGGCATGCTATTTAATCATTCCTATGAACCAAATGCAATTTATGAAATTAACTTTGATAATCATACATTTGACTTTTATGCATACAAAGATATCAAAGCCGGTGATGAAATTTTAATCAATTACAACGGAGAGGCAGATGACCAGGAGCTGCTTTGGTTTGATCGGGATTGATTAATCCTTGACTTTATAATTTTTCAAAATATCCTTTCGTCCAAATGAACCATTGCCAATATTTTTCATACTATTTTAAGAGGTGATGAAAATGGCAAGAGTGAAGTATAACGATAGTGATATTGATTTAATGGCTAGAATGATGCGTGCAGAAGCAGAAGGCGAAGGAAAGCTTGGCATGCTAATGGTCGGAAATGTCATTGTCAATCGATTAAAAGCGAATTGTTTAGACTTTGTAGATTTACGCTCGATACCGGATGTCATTTATCAAGTGCAAGGTGGAAACTACTCATTTGAAGCTGTGCAAAAAGGGAATGTTTTCTATAATAGAGCAAGAGAATCAGAAAAAAGATTAGCCAAACAAACACTAGACTATTGGAGAGAGCATCCTTCTAAGTATGCGCTTTGGTACTTTAATCCATATGCTCCATGCCCTCCTACCTGGTATGATCAGCCATTTGCTGGCCAGTTTAAACAACATTGCTATTATGAGCCACAGGCTGATACATGTGAGAGTGTTTATATATGGTGATCCCCATACTTATTGTGGGGATATACAAAAGCAGTTCAATTTAAAACAAATTGAACTGCTTATTTTGTACCATTTCCTATTCGAAAGGAAAAAAAACGTATTTATATAGAAGCAGAGTGCTTACTCGACTTCTCCTTCCCAATCCAGCATTCCGCCAACCATATTCGTAACATTATAGCCACGCTCTGTTAGAAAATCCGTTGCGTTCCCACTTCTTGCTCCAGAACGACATACCATATAATAATGGTCATTTTTATCTAATTCTTCAAGACGTTCAGGAATTTGACCTAGTGGGATATGTTTCGCTCCTGGAATTTTCCCCATTGCTACCTCTTCATCCTCACGAACATCAATTATATTCAATGCTTCCCCTGTCGTTAGCTTTTGTTCTAGTTCCTTTGCTGTAATTTCTTTCACGATTACCATTCCTCCAAGTAATTTACTAATAGGTTTATCTTATATAGAATGGAGAGGCTTTGCAATATCTCTGCTTCGTATATAATTTTGGAAATCCTGAAGAGAAGGGGAGAAATCCTGAAAGATGCCTCTCAAATCCTGAAGTGACAGTGTAAAATCCTGAAGAATATGTCAACTAGGATTTTTTTACTGTTTTCCTTGTATAATTGAAAGAACACCTAGCCCTGTAGCGTGGGTGTTCTTATATTAATCAGCCTTACGCATTGCTCTCATAATTAAACTAATCACAAAGATTAGGATAATGGCTCCAATTAGTGCCGGGATAATGTTATATCCACCTATTTCTGGACCCCAATCACCAAGTAAAAACGATCCAATCCATGCTCCAATAATTCCAGCAATAATATTACCAAATACTCCACCTGGTACATCCCTGCCGACGATAAGGCTACCAATCCAACCAAGAATACCTCCAACAATTAAACTCCAAATGAAACCCATGATGAATTCCTCCTATGTCAAAATAGAATTATATCTATTATATGTTTATCCAATATAGAAAAATTTAAACACGACATAATAAATTTTAACGTTCTACTTACTCTCTAGAGTAATTATGGTATTTCATTTTCATCACAAAAAACTACCAAATGTTAACGAAACACTTGGTAGGTAGGACTGATTTTTATATTTTCCTTAATTGCTCTAACACACGCTGTGCCTTAAAGCCGATTTCAAAATCATAAATCTCTGCTTCTTCCCCTTTTGTTGCTTTTACTAACTCATCTATTAGATTGTTATATGGTTGATGTTCAAAGGAAATTTCTTTCGGCTCTTCACCGTTTTTCCCGGCTCTAATAATACCCCAGTTATCTAAGGATAATGAACCTTCTGTACCATAGGCTGTGAATCCAATATATTCCTTACCTGGGATTTGGCTTAACCCCTCAATGAGGACTGGGGTACCATCTGCAAGTTTTGCGGTTGCTATAATACCTGTTTCACATTTAGAAGGATCCTCTGGTAGTTCTAGTTGTGTTCGGATATCATTAACATCGCCAAACATCTTTACTATTTGCTGGATAAAATGAACGCCAACCTCTAATACAAACCCACCTTGTTCACGACCACCTACCCAGTTGTTTTGCTGCCATGCTCGTGGCCATTGTGGGAAGTGCATAGAAAGCTGTAATCGACGTAATTTTCCAATGTATTTTTCTTGCATCATTTCCGCAAATTTATTGGTTGCTGGTTCGTAATTAAGTGGGAAATTCATCGCATGTACAACATTCACCTGTTTGGCAGTAAGGTACATTTCTTCTGCCTCTTCTAACGAATTAGCTAAAGGCTTTTCACAGAGGAGATGCTTTCCTGCTTTCAATGCCTCCATAACGATGGGATGGTGAAGTTTAGGTGGTACTGCCACATATACTAGCTCTACTTTCTCATCTGCAATTAACTGTTGGTAGTCTGTATAAGCGTTAATTCCACCTAAATCATTCGCTGTTTCCATTGCTAATGATTCCATTTGATCACATACCGCAACAATTTCAACTTCCTTATGTTCTGTAAAGCGCTTCATGAGTCGTTGTCCAATTGCACCAAGACCTATAATTCCTATACGCATGATCATTTCTCCTTTACCTGTATGAGACTCTATCTCTTTCGATAATAATAGTACCATAAAGCTGAAATAAGTATGAACTTTTCGTGAATTAGGCAGTACATAGACTCGTAATATAGTAAAATACGTATTAGATGATAAGCAGGAGTTGATAAACATGAAAAAAGCTCTAATCGGCATAAGCAGTATATTACTTGTACTTATACTAGCAGCTTGTGGTGATACATCGCAGGAAGATAAGAAGGATATTAAGGAATTAGTCCATGAGTATAGTGTAGGAAGTCATGAAGATGTATCTGCTTCTATCAATTCACAAGAACTGATTGTGACAGATCATAATCAAAAGAAAGAAACATATCCTCTTCCAGAAGACGAGTTTTTTGTTTCTATTGCTCCATTTGAAGAGTCAACTCATGAATGTGCGATCCATAGCTTAACAGGCTGCCAGGGAGAGTTAGTGGAAAAAGAATTTAATGTTTATATTGAAGATGAAGAAGGCAATGTCGTGGTGGATGATACCCTTACATCATTTGCCAATGGATTTATTGATTTATGGTTACCACGTGACCGAATATATCAAGTGAAGATTGAGTATGATGGCAAAGCCGCTGAATCAACAATATCTACTTTTGACGGTGATAATACGTGTATTACTACAATGCAATTATTGTAAGGTGCAAAAGTATGTAAAAAGTAAACCCGAATGAATACCACGATTTTAATATCGTGCTTCATTCGGGTTGACGACTGCTTAAGTCCTCATTATTACACTTTTATTTATCGCAACAATCTTCGGATATCCCTAACTAACTCAGGTAATCCATTCTCGAATAAATGATCGGATCCATCGAGTATCCTACACGTACTTTGAGGTAATTTCTCTGCTAATACACTATGGTGTGATAAAGGGACAATTTCTTCATCTCTGCTGTGATAAAGGAATATATGAGGTATTTCCTTGAGGTGTTGTTCAAATGTTTCTTGAAGAAAAAAGTCCTTCCGTTGCCAATCATTATCTTTTCCCCAGAATGGTGCTGCTACAATAAACAAGCCCAATACTTTCACATGATAAACTTCCTCAGAGAAATATTTTAATAGAACAGATCCTCCTAAAGAGTGCCCTACTAATACTATCCCTCCAGAGTGTTTAGCCAACGCCTTGTCCAATTCATTCTTCCAGTCACTGTATTTTGGATCTTCTGGTGTTGGCATTTTCGGAGAAATAACCTCAGCGTTATTGCCAAGTCTATTATGTACATATTTTATCAGGTTATAACTCCCTTGATTTTCCCCTTGAGGACCAGCACTATGTATAAACATTAAAGCTGGATTCATGGTTATCCCCCCTTCTTACCTTAAGCTGTTTCCCCTTTTCTCATAACCTTATCAACTAAATATTGCAAGCCGTACAATAAGTACGCTTTATAATGCAAGTAAAAAAAGAACTGTAAATTACTTAACCGCTTAAGTCCCACAATCTTATATTTCTTTAGCACTTCAATCCCAGGGAACGCGAAAAGTGCATCTACAATTGCGTTTACTAGGAAAAAACTTTTTAAAGTTACCATATGTATATTTCAAAATCCACATCGATAGTGGCATATATGGCCCAATACTAAATGGAAGTTCATCCTTATAGAAAGCATCCTTTTTATCAAAAAACTTCCACCATTTTCTGCGATTTCCATACAGATGATTCAGAATCTCAAACCCAATAATGAAAAAACCTCCTATTGCAAACCGCTTAAAACTTTTCTTGCCAATAAACAGTAACGTCATCCAAGGGAAAATAATCATCGCAAGATTAAACCATAAGTGCCGCTTCATAATCATAAACATTCACCTCAACCTACTTTTAATTTCTTTTTTAACTTGTCCAACTATCATCAAAAAAAACTAAAAAATGGTTGAGAATGAATTACCAATTCAACTTACTCCGTGCAATTACATTCAAATTCCTTAAAGTAAAATTCTTTATATAATGTAACATCACCCTTAACATCTGCCGAATTAGCTATAAAAACTTTAACGACTGGGGCGATGTCCTGTTCGGCAATTTCCGCTACTTGTTTTTCCATTTCCTTAGATGAATCGAGCAGATATTGATTCATATCTTCGTATAAGTCGTTGTGTACACATACATCATAGGTTACTGCTAGATAATACGTTTCCATTTTCACTTAACCCACCCCCTAAAGGTTGTTTTGTTCACAATCGATAGTAGTGTCAGTCTCCCTAGCACCAATAACAGAGACTGACACTGTCTAAATAGTAGAAATTAATAACTTGAACCTAACCATAAATCCGTTGCTACATTCAATTCCTCGCTGAGTTCTACTTTTCTATTATACAAATCTTGAAGATGCTGATAGTCAATTTGATCTGCAGCCATAGCTGTGTCAATGTTTTTAATCTCCCTTTCGAGTAATTCTATTTTGACTAGCAGCTTTTCTTTATCGAAAGCCTTCTCTTTTTTAACAGGTTTCCGATCCCTTTTTACTACTTGCTTCGATGGAGGTGCCGATACACCTTGGTTGCTTATTTTTTCCTTTTCCTGTTTATAATAATCATAGTTGCCTAGATAGCTTTTTAGCGCATAGTCCTCCACCACAATGATTCTATCACTCAGTTTATTAATAAAATAACGATCATGCGAGATAAAAAAGATAGTACCTTGAAAATCCTCCAATGCCTCTTCAAGGGCCTCAATGGAGTCAATATCTAAATGGTTGGTTGGCTCATCCAAAATTAATAGATTTATTTCTTGATAAAGTAAAATCGCTAGCTTCAACCGAATTCGCTCTCCACCAGATAAATGTCTAACCCGCTTATATACACTCGATTTATAAAACATAAATTTTGCTAAATACTCCCGTGCTTTTCCTTCTAGTATAGAAATATTTTCACGAAAGACTTCAATTAACATACGGTTTTCCTCTTCAAAGGTAATCTTTTGTGGCAAATAGGCTACCTTAACGCTTGCACCTAATTTAATTTCCCCAGTATCTGGTTGTTCTTCCCCTAGTAGCATCTTTAGAAATGTAGTCTTGCCACTACCATTCGGTCCAATTAACCCTACTCGTTCACCATAATGAACCATAAGCTCCGCCTCTTTAAAAATTACCTTCTCTCCATAGCACTTAGAAAGCTTGGTTGCTTTGATTGTTTCTTTCCCCGAACGTTCGACCTCCTTAAAGCCTAATCTCATATTTTTTCTATCAGTTGATGGTTTATCAAGACGTTCCATTTTCTCTAATCGTTTCTGAATACTTGCAGCCCTTCGGAAAAACTTATTATTATCAGCACGAATCGCCCAGTCTCTTAAATCCTTTACCGCACTCTCCATCGCATTAATTTTTTTCTGTTGCTGGCGATATTGCTCTAGCTGTATCCTTATATTCTCCTCCTTTTGACTGACAAATGAGGAATAGTTACCCTTGTAACTGAATGATCGTTTATCTTCTACTTCCACTATTTTCGTTGCAACATGGTCAAGAAAATAGCGGTCATGCGATACAATGAGCACAATTCCCTGATAACTTTTCAGATAACTTTCTAACCATTCAATTGATTCCATATCTAAATGATTGGTTGGTTCATCCAATAATAAAATGTCGGGATTATGAATAAGAAGTTTCCCTAAAATAACAGTAGTTTTCTCCCCACCGCTTAGGATATCAAATTCTTTATTTAGAAAGCTCTCATCCATTTTTAGCCCCGTACACACCTTGCTTAACTTTTCTCCCCTGTCATATCCACCTTTTAATTCAAAGACTTGAACGACGTTACTGTACTTATTCAACGCTTTCTCTAATGCGGTACCTTGTAATGCTTCCATTTGTTCTTCCAGATCTCGCATTTGCTTTTCTATTGCATCAATTTCTTCAAAGGCTAGATTTAAAATATCGATAACCTTCAAGCCTTTTGGATACTCGGGCATTTGCTCCAAATAAGCAGCAGTCGAGTTATTTGGGACTATCTGAATGACCCCCTCATCGTAACCATAGCTTGAGGTTTGTGGATAGCCTGGGTAATAATTCATTGGCTCTAACCCAGCTATAATCTTTAGAATGGTGCTTTTCCCACTACCATTTACGCCAACTATACCTATTCTATCCCCGTCAAATGCTTCAAACGTAACATCCTCTAATACTAATGTTGCTTCCATAAATTTTTTCAAACCGTTTACTTTAAACTCTAACATGTCATCTACCTTCTTTCGTCCAGTACGTTACACCATTGCAAGACAGACTAAGAAGACTACTACTCGTTAATATGAAAAAAGACTATAAGAAGATATCGCTTCTTACAGTCTAAAAGGGTAGTTTTATAGCTATAGGTATCCTATAGTAATCATTCCATCCAATAAAAGAGAGCAAAAGTCATGCCCAAAGTGTATTAGATAGTTTTTTCCCATTTTCAGTAAGTAAGTCGCCTTATAAATTGCCTGATTCCTAATGGCATAACAAATAAACCTAACTAAAGGCTAATTGATACGTTACACATTAAAAATCCCTATTAATTACATTAATTAATAATTAGCAATTTGTTGGCATCATTTTCTTACTTACCCCCTCGGAATTTCCTTAATTATCGCACTTTTTCTTCATATTGTAAATAGACCCTTTTCGATAATCCTAAATTTGTCGGGACGAGCCTATCCCAGTGTCCCTTCTTGCATAAACCCGATACAAAGATAAGGCTAAAACAGATAATATTATACCAGTAAGATAAGGCAATCCAATTGCTACGGAATATAAAACTCCACCGATAACCGGACCAATAATTCTCCCCAAGGAGTCGAATGAAGATAAGTAACCCGTCGCCATCCCATGTCCCATATTCGATTTCTTTGTTAGTAATGAAGAAACACTCGGTCTAATAACCCCATTACCGACTCCGAATATTGCAAGAAATATGGCAGCTGTAGTAAAGTTTTCAATAAATAAAAGGAGTCCAAAGCCAACCGCAGAGACGATAATCCCGGCTTGTATAATAGCTGCCTCACCATATTTTTTAGTCAGTTTCCCCATTGATCCCTGAACAGCTGCACTGGCAAGTCCCATTATCATAAAAATATAACCTAATGATACACTATCTAGTCCTGCTTTTTCTGCCGCAAAGTAGGCAAATGTTGCTTCTAGCCCGGATAAGGATACCGAGATAACGAATTGAAGGAAGTATAACATTGCCATAGACCCACCAAGAACATTCCCCCATGAAGAGCGCTTATTCCGCTTGTTAGAGCTAATCCATAAAGATTCTTGTAGGGTAAAATATACGAAAAGTAACGTAATAAATGACACCGTACCAGCAATATAAAACGGGGTGTGCAAATGAATTTCTGCAAAAATCCCACCGATTGCCGGGCCAAAGATAAACCCAAGCCCAGTAGCAGCCCCGATAATTCCCATACCTTTACTACGCTCTCCTTCAGACGTAATATCAGCAACATATGCCATTATAGTAGGCATGTTTGCTGCGGATAAGATTCCCCCTATTATCCTTGCTAGAAACAGCATCCAAATTTGAGTGGAAAGAGCCAAAATAAAAAAGGAAAGGGACAGACCAAATATCCCAATCATGATGACCGGTTTACGACCAATACGGTCCGATAATTTCCCCCACATCGGCGCAAATATAAATTGCATGAGTGAATATACAGCCATCAATAATCCAAGCTGAGTAGGTGTTGCGCCTAGTTCCTCTGCATAAAACGGGAGGACTGGAATAATAATTCCAAAACCAACCATCACGAGAAACATTGTTAAAAACAAAATCGGTAGTACTTTATTTAGCTTCAATCTAATTCCACCCTTGGGTGAGAGAACGTAGATTACGTAGCATCCTTTTTCTCTATATCGTTATTTAATCCAACTATCGTTAGTATACCATCCGTCTCTCTTCCCAATCATGTCGAAATTAGTACTCCTGTGATCCTATTTTGTATTTCTCAAATAGAGTAGGCGCATGAATCACTCATGCGCCTCTCGCAGTTCCGTACGTGCGGGTCATCGCATACGGCTCCTCCATGATTATTCCCTTTGGGAATGATGTTCATTGTAAATATCAACCAGAGAA
>NZ_JBCPXV010000026.1:0-55035 GCF_039581225.1 Ornithinibacillus proteolyticus
GTATACCGCCAAAATGGGTAAATCTAGTTTAGGAAATGGAAATGATTTCAAAAAACTGGTTCCAAGCAATTTTCAATCGCTTGGAACCAGTTTTTTATTACTTACAGGCTGGTTTTGTCCCAGCCTCTTTTTTTATTGTGGGTCGTGTTGTCTAGCATCTATCGTTAGAAGCGTTATCCTGCCTCATATTCGATCGATACGCATCATCCCATCATTAAAGCAAAAAACGTTATGAGAATTCCTCACAACGTTTTTTGCTTAGTATATATCGGACTACATTAATATTAACTTTCCTTCAGCATGGACAAAGCGACTCTTCCTTTATGCACATCAACACTTTCAACCCAAACCGTTATTACATCACCAACAGATGCTATATCCATTGGATGTTTAACAAAGGTGTTTGACATCTTAGAAATATGCACTAGGCCATCCTGTTTTACTCCAATATCAACAAACACTCCAAAGTCTACCACATTGCGAACGGTTCCTTGTAGCTCCATTCCTGGTTTTAAATCTTCCAGGGACAAGACATTTTTCTTTAACAATGGTTGCGGAAACTCGTCACGTGGATCTCGTCCAGGCTTACTCAATGCTTCCATAATGTCTTCTAATGTTGGTTCACCAATTTCCAGCTGTACGGCGGTTTCCTTTTTATTAAGAGAGGCAAGCTTCTCTTTTAACTTATCGGAGCCAATATCGTCAATCTTGCAATCAAGCATAGCTAGTAGCTTTTCGGTATGATCATAACTCTCTGGGTGGATTGGTGTTCGATCTAGTGGGTTATCGCCATCAATTATTCGTAAGAACCCGATTGCTTGCTCATATGTTTTAGCACCTAATCTTGGAATCTTTTTCAACTGTTTACGATTGGTAAACTTACCATTTTCATTGCGCATTTTCACAATATTCCCAGCCACTGTTTTACTTAAGCCTGATACATATTGGAGTAATGATCTAGATGCAGTATTTACATTAACCCCCACTTGGTTTACGGCTGTTTCTACAACAAAGGTTAGAGATTCATTTAATGCTTTTTGACTTACATCATGCTGGTATTGTCCAACACCAATCGATTTCGGATCAATTTTCACTAGTTCTGCAAGTGGATCCTGTACACGTCGAGCAATCGATGCCGCACTTCTTTCCTCTACCTGTAAGTCAGGAAATTCTTCCCTCGCTAATTCAGATGCAGAGTAAACACTTGCCCCCGCTTCATTTACAATGATATACGGAATATCTAGGTTGTGTTTCGTAATCGTATCTGAAATAAATTGCTCTGTTTCACGGGATGCTGTCCCATTACCAATTGCAATTAATTCAATAGAATACTTCTTTATATATTCCATTACTATCTTTTCTGCACCTGCGATATCATTTTTCGGTGCAGTCGGATACATGACACCTACTTGATGTAATTTACCCGTCTCATCAATCACAGCTAGCTTACAGCCTGTCCGATACGCTGGATCTACACCTAATACCGTTCTTCCCTTTAATGGTGGCTGTAATAAAAGATTTTTCAAATTGGTACCAAAGACAGAAATTGCTTGTTCCTCCGCTTTTTCTGTTAATCCAGCTCTAATTTCTCGCTCAATTGAAGGTTCAATCAAACGTTTGTATGAGTCTTGAATAGCAGCCTTGATAATGTCTACAATTTCTGGCTGTGTTTTATGTTTTATGATTTTCCGTTGTAAGTATCCAATAATCGCATCAACAGGAGGAACAATGGAGACTTTCAATACGTCCTCTTTCTCTCCTCGGTTTAGTGCTAATATTCTATGGGAAACAATCGAACGAACAGCTTCACTATACTCATAGTACATTTCGTAGACGCCTTTTTCATCTTGCTCTTTATTCTTCACCTCTGATTGTACTAGACCTCGCTTGAATGTCTCGTTCCGAATGTACTCACGGTATTCTGGCTCATCTGAGATCCATTCAGCCATTATATCGTTTACACCAGCCAACACATCCTCTACAGTGTGTAACTCGTGTTCTTCCGATAGATACTTCTCTGCTTCAGCTTGGACATCCATTTCTTGTTGCTTCCAGACTAATTCAGCCAAAGGCTCTAATCCTTTTTCTTTTGCAATGGTTGCCTTAGTTCTCCTTTTCTGTTTATAAGGTCTATAGAGATCTTCAACTCGTTGTAGCTGTGTTGCAATTCTTATCTCATTTTCTAATTCTGGTGTTAATTTTCCTTGTTCGTCAATTAAACGTATAACCTCTTCTTTTCTTTGGGCAAGATTAAGGGCATAGTTCCATTTATCCTGGATCGATTTAATTTGGACCTCATCTAGTCCTCCAGTAACCTCTTTACGATAGCGAGCAATAAATGGTACTGTATTTCCTTCTTCTATTAAAGCTATTACTTTATGTACAACAGTAGTATGAATAGCTGTTTCTTTGGAAACCCATTGGGCTAATTCTTGATTTAAACCTTCTGACATTGTAGTTCCTCCTTTACACAAATTCTATTCTATCAAAAATGAAATCTAAATCCTACAAACTCCATTACACTTCCCTTATAACATTAGGGTATTGATTTCGTTTTTTATACAGTAACGGTAGGTATTGAACGTACTTAGAAGCCTCAATCAAAAAAACACTCAAAAAGGCACCTGCCCAAAAGTTAGCGTAAAATTCTAACCCTTGGGCACCACGACCAAATTGAGTGTTATCGATTGCTAGCTTATTCGATATCATTATCTTTATTCTCATAGCGAATAGCAATCAAGGTTGTATCATCTTTTCTCGGGGTTCCACTTCTTAGTGCAAAAGACTTTGTGATCCTCTCTACTTCCGTACAAAAGAAGTAATTATCGGCTAGCTCTTGATTCGTAACGCCATCCGTGTACATAATAAAATTCATCTCACTCTCGAGAGGCTCACGAATAACCTTAAAGTCTCTTTTGTATCCTGCTAGATACCCTGCGCTAGGTACATTTCGCTTTCTTTTATTCTCCCCAGTAACTGTTATGACACCAACATTCCCAATCATGGAGATAGAATAGATTCCGGACATAAAATCAATTTTTAGAATAGCTAAGACTGTGCCGCGTTTTCCAAACAATTGTTCATTACACTTTTGGACTAGTTTTTCAACGGAGCAGTTCATATTTTCTTTAATAATATTTATTACGATATCAGATGATTCTTTGGCATATTCTCCACTACCTAAACCATCTGCTAGGGCACATATAAATTCACTTTCAGTTTCACAAAAATAGTAACTATCTCCACATTCATTATTACCATTTTTTGCTTCCTGAAAAACAGCTACCTTTACTCGGTTCATGACAATTACAATACCTCCGCACTATCTGAGTTAATTGCTTCACGGAGTTTCTTTAACGACTTACGTTGTAAACGTGAAACATGCATTTGTGATATTCCTAATAATTCACCGGTTTCTTTTTGACTCATATTTTGAAAATACGTACAACGGATAATTTGTTGTTCACGATCATTTAAAATGGGAAGTATCTTTTCTAATAGCATCTTGTGGTCAATTTGCGAATATCCATCTTCATCAGTACCTATCATATCTAGTATAGCTATTGTACTCCCATCTGGAGTTCCCTCAATACTACGATCAACAGATAACGCTTTATAGCTTTTATTCATTTCCATTGTTTCTAGTATCTCTTCCTCAGAGACTCCAAGATATTCGGAAATTTCCTTAACAGTGGGTGATGTTTGATTTTTAGTGGTTAGTTCATCAGCGGCTTTCTTAATCTTAGGACCTAATTCTTTAATTCTTCGTGGAACATGAACACTCCAAGTTTTATCACGGATAAATCGCTTTATTTCTCCAACTATTGTAGGAATAGCAAATGATTCAAATGTTTTACCATATGAGGCGTCAAATCGCTTAATAGCTCCTAATAAACCTATCATACCTACTTGAACCAAATCTTCATGAATCATACTATTTCTAGAATATTTTCTAGCAATCGATTCTACTAGTTCCTTGTAGGTAAAGATTATTTTCTGTTGGGTTTCCTCGTCTAAAGGGTTTTTCTGAAGTAGTTCAATCCATTCATATACCTCATCTCTTCCCTTATTGTTCGGTTGAGACGTGGTCGTCATGTAACCCCACCCCTAATTTCTCAAGGTATTTCGTCATTAAAACAATGACACCTGAATTATTATATATTTCGACTTTATCCATTAATGTATTAATTAAAAATAACCCAAAACCCCCTTCACGAAGATTTTCAATCGACTCGTTACTATCGTAAGGTCCTATTTCCGCCTTAATTTCATTAAGATTAAAACTTCCTCCATGATCTGCTACCATAACTTCTAATCGGCTCTCATATACGCCAAACCCTATGGTTACTTCTCCATCATCCTGTTCCCCATATGCATGATTAACGACATTGGTCACTGCTTCAGAAACAGAAATTTTGAGATCCTCAATATCCTCATAGGTGAAGCCCATGCGGTTTGCAATTCCGGAAATACATAATCGTATAACACCTACGTATTCCGGCTTTGCTGGGAATTTCATTTCGATAAAATCAAACGATTCCATTTATTCATCCACACCTCGAATCGTAGAGTTTATGTCCATTATTTCGTGTAATCCAGTTATTTGGAATAAACGAAATACTCGATCTTGTAAATTTATCAACGTTAATTGGCTTTCATACTCTTTCGATAACTTCAGAGCATTTACAAATACCCCTAATCCCGTACTATCCATATAAGTTACATTACTTAAATCAACTTCTAGGGATGTTCCTTGCTGCTGTAATAATGGGAGCAGTGTGTCTTTTAACTTAGGTGCTGTATAAACATCAATTTCTCCAGATAAATGAACTATAGATTTATCAAGACCTTCATCTATTTGGATTTGTAGATTCATAGTTTTCCCCCTATAACACCGATATTCGTACGTACATCACGAGTGTTTGTTTTCCTTATTCCCTTTACACGCTAATACTAAACCACTTTTTTCAATATAACTAAGGTAAAATCATCCCGTAATTGAAAGTTTTGTAATCGTTCAAAATGACGATAAACTTGATTGACAATCTCTTGCGCAGGCAGGTGCATATATGACTTGATGACTTCTAACACTTCATTTCGTTCGATAAAAACGTCACCTTTTCGACATTCCGTAACACCATCTGTAAGCAAGACAATCATGTCACCTTTTTCGATTTCTAATTCGTATTGGGAATAGGTAGTATCAGGATTGACCCCTAATACTAACCCTTTTGCTTCGAACTCTCTAAAGGTATTATCTTTACCACTGTAAAAAAAGCCTGGCTCATGCCCTGCTGAAGAATAATAGAGCTTACCAGATCCTGGCTTATATTGTGCATAGAACATCGTAATAAACATACTAGGGTCAACATTTCGTTCTACCACTCTATTTAGGCTAGCTAGTATTGCATCGGTAGACATCTCACTTTCCGGAAAGCTATCCATCGCGTATTTAATCATGGACATAGACAATGCTGCTGGTATGCCTTTTCCAATGATATCGGCAATAGCAATACTAATCGATCCATCTTTCCCTTTGACAAAATGATGATAATCGCCATTCATTTGATTTGCCGGAACGCTAATAACACCAATATCCAGGTCATCCGTTTTAGGAATGGCAGATTTTAATAACATTTTTTGCATTCTGGCAGCAACATGAATCTCAGATTTGATTTCCAGCTGTTTTTCTCTGAGAAGCTGGTATTCTTGATGTGCTAGACCATATGAAATCATCGTCTCCAATAAGAAATTCATCGAAGTCTGTATTTGATCATGTAGTTCAGGGGATATTTCTAATAATGCTTGAATATGTAAGTTAACAATCTCTTCTGGTAAAATATTATTTTTAATAAAGGACTTTGAAATTTGTTCAGCTCCATATAATGCTTGCTCATCTTGTGTTTCTATATACCCCTTTAGTAAATTCTTATAGTTCCTAGCAAATAACTCTCTCGTATCCATCTCGGCCTCTCCTATTCTATTATTAAGAACTAAATTTCAAGTTCATACAGTTGAGTAGTCTTTGTTGATAATAAAGAAGCTTTAGATACTGGAAGGTTTATCTAACCCATTTGGCGGTTATGATTCTCGTACCTTTTCCAACCTCAGATTCAATATCAAATTCATCCATTAATCGCCTTACACCAGGTAACCCTGCACCTAACCCTCCAGATGTGGAAAAACCATCCTCCATTACCTGACTTATATCTTTAATTCCTGGGCCATTATCTTGTGCCACGATAGAAATACCTTTTTGATCTAAAGATTCCAATACTTCAAAGTAAATCTCACCTTCACCGGCATATAAATATATATTTCTCGCAAGCTCAGATATTGCTGTCGTAATACGTGCTTGGTCAACTGTACCAAATCCTAGGCTTTTTGCAATTTCTCTCCCCATTTGACGAGCAGCAACAATATCCCACTCTTTCATTATCTTCACACAGGATTGGGATTTCATCATCTATTCCCCCAATTCCTGATGCAGCTTCATTAAGCCCTGTTCAAGATCCAATGCGGTCGGTACATTTTGTAGATGAATACCTAATTCAATTAACGTCATGGCAACCGCTGGCTGAATTCCAGTTAAGACAACTTTAGCCCCCATTAGGTCTGACATCGAAACTACATCTCCTAACACCTTTGCAATAAAAGAATCAATAACTTCCACCGAGGTCAAATCAATGACAACCCCTGTAGCTTCTGTTGAATGAATTTCTTTTAATAAATCCTCTTGGAATTGAATAGCTGTTTGGTCATCTAGTTCGGTTTGAATAGAAATTAATAAATAATTATGTAGTTTCAATATTGGAATGCGCATGACCTTTTTCACTCCCTTTATCCAATCCTAGTAATTCATCAATGCTTTGAGCTTTATTATCCATCTCAACAATTGATTTATTGGTAACTTCTAATGCTAGCAAGAAACCCTTTTTAAGCGTGCTCTTTGTTGGTAGATTTGAGAAGTTAATGCCTAAATTAACAATGGTTTGGGCAATTTCCGGACGTATTCCCACTAAAATGCATTTAGCACCAAGTAATCTGACTGCTTCCGTAGCTTGAAACAAATGATGGGCAACCATAGTATCTACAACTGGTACACCTGTAATATCAATTAATACCACTTCTGCATTATGACGCATAACTCCTTCAAGGAGGTTTTCCATAATGAATTTCGCACGTTCCGTATCAATTGTACCAATTAACGGCATAATCGTAATATTATCCATCACTGGTATAAGCGGAGCAGACAGCTCTTGTAGCGCAATACGCTGCAAGGATACAACATGCTCCCAGCTAACAGAGTACTCATTCACGAGTTGTCTAATAATCGGCTGCACCCAGGACTCCACCGTATCTAGTGTCTCGGACATAAATTCACTGTCCAATTGTTCAAATTTATTTAATATTGTATGTGTTGTAACTTTACTAAACACCAATAGACCGTCTGTAATATAACTCAATGGCCATCCTAATTTAATGATTCGATCTGAAAAATCTTTTACTATTTTAGTTGAGCCGGTACCTTTGATACTACTTAATATGACATTTACAAATTCTTCATTATTATTTTCGAATAACTCATCCGAAATATCTGCTGTGTAATTTTCACTTCTAAGCTTGTTAATTTCCTTTGACCATTCCCTAATAATCTCTTCACTATTTTCAATGGCAATCTTCCTCAAATCTTTATTCATTCGAGCAACCCCCGATAAACCAAAAATATTATAAATATTTTCACATGTTATGTTTATTATAGCAACTATATTCATTTTCACAAAAGTTTATCTATATAGCGAGTTATTTTACGAATCATCATTTTAAAAGTATTCGATATAATTTGGACATAAAAAAACTCATAAGTTTATTAATATAAACTATGAGTTCTATTGACCATACATATCCTTAAGCCCAAGGCTTATTTCTAGTGCATGATTGATTTTTTGCATCATAACTTCGTCGAGTTTGGTAATTTTATCTGTTAGTCGCTGCTTATCTAACGTTCGAATCTGCTCTAAAAGAATAACAGAATCTCTATCAAATCCATATCGTTTCGCATCAATTTCTACATGGGTGGGTAGTTTTGCTTTCTGGATTTGAGCAGTGATTGCAGCAACGATAACAGTTGGACTGAATCGATTTCCAATATCATTTTGGAGGATTAGTACCGGACGAACGCCCCCTTGTTCTGATCCAACTACAGGGGATAAGTCAGCGAAATACACTTCGCCTCTTTGAACAATCAAATTCTACACCCCGATCACAGAGCGCTCTAAAGTAATTTCAGCCTCCTCTTCAGCCTGAAAAGCTTCTGAAGCAATAGAGAGATTGATTCTTGCCATTTCTTGATAGCCTTTTTGCATGGATTTATAAAAGTTTTGGATATATTCCTCTTTCTTAGTTTCAAGATAATTTCTAGTTGCTTGACATATGAAATCACTAAGATCTCTGTTTTCTCTCTTCACTAATCCATCCACCTCATTTAGTAGGTTTTTCGGTAGCCGTACCATGATTTCCTGTGAGCTTTCTGACAAAACCAAGCACCTCCGCCAACTTCCTGAACGATCGTTACTATTTTTCTATATTTAATCAAATTTAATAATATCATTGTCTAGCTGTAATTGCAAAGGCTTATCAGCATTTTATTGAAATAAATTCGGTATAAAAGCCCGGTAATACGAATCTAACTTCTAGGCACTTTTCATTCCATTATTCTATATAGATTCTTGGTACTCTTTCATTTATCATACAAGGTATCTCATAATTTATTGTATCCAAATAAGCTGCAACCTCATCCATCTCGATACAATCATTTCCTTGCTCCCCTATTAGGGTAACCTTTGTTCCAATTGGATATGATTTATCCAGTCGTATCATCATTTGATCCATGCATATTCGACCAACTATAGGCATTCGCTTTCCATTTACTAAAACGCTCATTCCTTGTAGCTTCCTATTCCATCCATCACCATAACCTATTGGAATCGTGCCAATCCATTCATCCTTCTCGGCTACATACGTTCTACCATAGCTAACAGATTCACCTGGTTTTATTGATTTGACGTGAATCAGTTTACTATGTAAGGAGAAAGCTGGTTTTAAAGAAATATGTTTTTCCTCTTTTACATACTTTGAAGGATACAACCCATACATGGATATGCCAAAACGAATAGAATTATGCATACTTTCCGGAAAGCGTATAGAGGCAGCACTATTGCCGACGTGAATTGTAATAGATTCTTGCCAATATTGTTTAAATAACGTTAGCAATTGCTCCATCCGCTTTGTTTGTTCATGGTAATAAGCTAAATCTCTTTCATCTGCAGTAGCGAAATGAGTGAATATTCCGGTTAAGTTAATATCACGATTCTTCTCTATTTCTTGTAACATACCTACTAACGCTTCTTCTGTCCGTACACCAATTCTACCCATTCCAGTATCCAATTTTAGGTGAACATGTAAAGGCTGCTCTAGCGTTAACTTGTTTACTTCTTTTAGCCACTCCTCTTGAAAGACGGTTAAAGTGATATGATTTTTTGCTGCAACTGGTGCGTATACCGCAGGAACTCCTCCTAATACTAGTATTGGTGCTGTAATGGAGGCTTTTCTAAGTGTCATAGCTTCTTCTAATAAGGCTACTGCTAACCCATTTGCTCCTGATTCAATTGCTTTTTGGGCTATTGGGACTATTCCATGCCCATAAGCGTTTGCTTTTACAACTGCAATAATATTACTATCTTGCGGTAGTTTTTCCTTTATTTGCATGATATTATACTTAATTGCTTGAAGATTTATTTCAACCCATGTATCGCGATACATTTCTCCTACCACAATGATAGCTCCTTTCTTTTCAATCATTTTACATTACATACAGGAAAAGAAGATTTAGACCACGCTATCCTTCCTATGATAAATTTGGCTATGTTTACTATAATTACTTATTATAAAATAAAAGCAGACTCTTATCTATGAGCCTGCCCAAGTTTTATGATTATTTTACGTTGTGTCCTTGTACGGATTGTGCTACTTCTACCAATTCTTCTCTTGTTAGCTGATCACTAGCTAAGTAGAAATTAGAACCATTATAGTCCCATTCAACTGCATTTTCCGATAATGCTCCAATAGCACCAAATCCAAGGTTGACGATATCTCCTTCAACTTCTACCGGGGACTGCAACGTCTCCACTACGTTCCGCTTTTCTTGTACGAGTGTAAAATTCTTTTCTCCAGTGAAGGTTGAAATAATTCGTTTCCCATTCTCCAGATCTACTTCAATTTGCTCAGCCAACTCGGCTCCTACTGTTTGAATTGGTACCATAACCTCTAATTCATCTATCACACCATCTCCAGATGTCGGAACATCCTCTGGGGTTGCACTTGCCATATTCTCTTCAATCTCAAAATCTTTATCATTGAAACTAGGGTTTAATTCAAAGCTATTAAATTTCACTTCCACAACAGCATTACCATCCGTATCCAATACTTTCACAAGCGCCGGCGTATAGTTTTCTTTATCAAAGTAGATTTCTTGGTATGGTAAATTGTTGTTACTCTGATAATTCGTTTTGGTTTTAAAGATATAGTGGGTTTCATCAGAAGTAAATTCCGCTTCATCATCATTTGCAACGTCCTCTACTAAGGACTGATATAAATATGGCTGACTACTATTATCTGGCCAATCCGACTGAAATTTGAAGCTCTTCTTCAGCTCCGGAGTAAGAACAAATACACCATCTTTGTTCTTAAGAATGATTTGACTACCCTTATCCTGTTGATTGTTACTTAATGCTACACGATAGAATTCTTCTTTCTTATGCCAAACATCGATTTTGAATAGCTGCTCCTCTTGTCCCGTATTCATTTTCATTTCAACATTTGCTTTGTATCCAGTTAAATCTGCAACATTACTGCCTAGCTTTTTAACCACATCTTCTTGTGACTGTTCACCACACGCAGCTAGAACGAATACTAGACCGAATACAACGATCATCCATAAACGAGATTTTTTTATCATGGACATAACTCCCTTGTCTAAAATTACAAACCTACTCTTTAGGTTTTACGATTTATACAAAGGGAACTGATTACACCGAAAGAATATACGACAGACCATACACACCCATTATGAAGACAATACGATCATCCTATCCAACCACCCTCTCTTTCTTTTCTGTTAGTTTTCCATACATAATCTCCCAATACATTCTTATTACTTGGGCCAGCTTGTTCTATTGGTGCTTGGTCCTATCGTTGCTTCTTTTGCGGTGAACAATGTTATAGCTTGTTCCCTCCTGCCCGCAATAAAATATATGAGACAACCTCCGTAATTATGCAGATGATAATCGATTAACAAGGAACTTTAGACTTCAATCACCACTTGAGCAGCAGCATATTCTCTACTATGAGTAATCGAGATAAAAATATTCATATCCTCTTCTTTCAAATATGTTAAACAGGGCGCACCTTTCTCATCATTCAAAACCTCGATATCTTGGAAACTTAACTCGCCTATACCTGTTCCCATTGCCTTTGAAAAAGCCTCTTTGGCAGCAAATCGTCCTGCAATAAATTCTACTTTTCTGCTTTCACTTTGGAGTAAAGCAAATGTTTGTTTTTCTTTAACAGTTAAGATCCGTTCTATAAAACGATTATTATTCATAAGGCTCCTTATTCTATCAAGTTCAATAATATCTATTCCAATTCCTTTAATCATTTCCACATT
The DNA here is from genome assembly GCF_039581225.1 of Ornithinibacillus proteolyticus. Classification (NCBI taxonomy): domain Bacteria; kingdom Bacillati; phylum Bacillota; class Bacilli; order Caryophanales; family Bacillaceae; genus Ornithinibacillus; species Ornithinibacillus proteolyticus. The sequence goes on from NZ_JBCPXV010000026.1 coordinate 11,726, forward strand.
CTCCTAACATGAAAGATGCCATACGCTATTGTTTATGTAAAAATAGTATTATAGTAATCTAATAATGTACATAATAATATAATACCCGAGCAAGCTTTAAAAATACTTTAGTAAAAACCCGATATGAAAGAGGGGAAAAAATGTTTATTCGAAATGAGAGAAGTATTAAAGAGTTTATTCGATACTATCCGGTAGTGTCGACGATTATTATCATCCATATACTGACATGGCTTCTAGATGTCATACCGATTGGGTTATTCGATCAATTGTACCATTTAGGGGTTGGGAGTCATTGGGGGTTACAAAATGGAGAATATTGGCGATTTGTAACACCAATATTCTTACACGGCGGACTTACGCATATGCTATTTAATTCATTTTCTCTAGTATTGTTTGGACCTGCACTAGAGCAAATGTTAGGTAAAGCAAAATTCTTATTCGCATATATCGGTGCTGGTGTGCTGGCAAACATCGTCACCTTCATTATCCACCCTTCAATTCTTTATTCTCACGTAGGGGCTTCTGGTGCGATTTTTGGGTTATTCGGTGTCTATGTATTTATGGTGGCATTCCGTAAAAATCTGATTGATTCCCAAAGCTCCCAAATTGTTATGGTCATTTTCATTATTGGTATCATCATGACTTTCCTACGTCCGAATATTAACATCTATGCCCATATCCTTGGATTTGTAGTGGGATTTCTTATCGCCCCTCTAGTCCTTAATGGAGCACGTCCGTATTATCCGGCGCAATACAGAAAAAGTTATGACGATGATGGAGAGGTTCGCTTTGATCCGAACCGATGGAAGAAAAAAAGGTTTTCCAGAAAAACAAAACAAAATTTCCTATGGACTATTATAATTATCTTAGTAGTCATTGGGGTTTTATATAATGTGTTTTAAACTAATCGAGGGGGGTTAGCCCCCTCGGTAAGAATACCAATCCGCTAAGGTATCAGCATCCTTTACATCCAATTCTTTTACATGATAATGCTTTCCTTGCCCCATCTTCCCTACGATAGACAACTGTATCGTTGCTAAATTTTCTCGCTTATGAAGGATATGTTGTTTTTTATTAAATGCTTGAATCCGTTTATGATACAGCATCATGGTAACTTTATTAAAATTACGATAGCGAATGAGAAGTTTATTCCCTGTTACTTGATAAGTCGAGTCCTTATACTGAAGAATCCCTAATAACACACTTAGCACAAACACAACACTCGGAATCCACGCAAACTGTGGAAACATATACAGAACAACGCCTAATACCAATAGCGGTATGATTGCGGCCCTTACGAGATAATATTTAAGTGAGCGCTTCGGCAATTGGATTAGCTCTGCATCATCTGGTCTATATTGAGGTAACAATTTAGTCAGGAACTCATCCACTTCTTTTTTCTTCATAATAGGAAATAGTACCGTAGAAAAATCTTCCCCTTTTTCATTCGATCCACCTGCAATTTCTGCAATTACCGTCACATACCCGAATGGTTGTCTAATTAGATTTTCCACATAACCGACCGCTTGAATTCGTTTTAGTGGAATTGTAATTAATTTTTTCTCTAGTAGTCCACATCTTATGACAATATCTTCGTCCACTCTTGCTATGGTGAAATTCCAATATTTCAGCATGACTCCCGCAATTCCTAATAACCAGAGAGAAAGAATCCCCCCTAAAGCCATGAGAGCCATGATCACTATTCCCAATCCAACAAGCCACGTATATGCACTATCGTAAAAATTAGTAGGTATGAACCGTACCAATTCGGAAAACGCAGCCCCTGCAACAGCCAATAACACCCCTATACTACCTGAAGTAGCTCCGGTAAGAATAAGGCGTTTTCTAGTAATCGTTACGGTCGGGATTTGTTTTTCTTCCTCCAGTTCTTCAACCGGTTCCTTTTCCGTAATAGTGGATTTCAACTCTGAACGTAATTCCTCCCCTTCGACAAACGTGACGGAATTAAGTGATGCTTCTGCCTCTTTACCAGTACCGGCTGTTTCTATCTCCACTTTTACTAATTTAAATATTCTATGTAAGATGTTTTGCGTTAGATCAATCGATTGAATTCTATTTTTAGATATATAACGCTTCTTCCGTATAATCACACCGTATTCTAGTTTTAATTCATCACCCTCCACACGGTAAGTAAATCGTTTCCAGGATATGTAGCTTGTAACAATCAATAGCACGCTTAGCACTACGACAGCTAAAATAGCATATAAAATATCGATATTTACTAACGTAACAAAAGCAAGGACAAATAAGAAAAACATATCCTTCACATTATTGATTAAATTGAAAATAATAGTAGCAGGGTGTAATCGTTTCGGCTCAGACATCATCCTCATCCACCTTTGCTAGTGTGGAAATTTTATCTCGTAAATCGGAAGCAATTTCATTTGATAATGCCGGTATTTCATGTGTAGTTGCCGCCGTTGAAATAGATACACTAGCTAAATTAAAGTATTTCAAAATCGGCCCTTGCTTCGTCTCGACATGTTGGACCCGAATCATTGGAATAAGCGTTCTGGAAACGATTAATATCCCATGCTGAATATAGATTTCCTGTTCAAATACTTCATAACGCCATCTTTTCCATCGCAAATTCGGGATTAAAAAAACGGTGATTATAGTACTTACGATACTAATTGCAAATGCAGCTAGGACAATCCAAAATGGAAAATCATTTATGAAGTGTAATACTAAACCTACAATTGCAAATAGCCATACTATTAATTCGTATAGGATAGCTGTAATTTGCCATACTTTTATCGCATCTCGTGAAATCCGATGAACCGGTGGCTTTCTCATATCATTTCTTCCCCCTAATTAATGATAAAAAAAGCCCCTATTTTACAAGGAGCTTTTTTCTAGTTGATTAGTCACGGTTTCTTCTTTTTTGGAAATTCCCTTTGCGGTTTCGTCCCCCCTGGCCTCTACCACCTTGGTTTTTTCCACCGCCTTGATTGCGTTTCCCGTAATAACGTTTGTTATTAGAACGACCTTTTTCTTGCTGAGCTTTTTTAACACTAATAGGTGCAACTCCAGAAATTTGTACTGGAACATCTCTTCTTTCCTTCGTTAACATTTTAAGTGCAGCAGCAACGATGGTTACTGAATCATGTTCTTCCAGTAATTCATTTGCTGTTTGATGATATGCATCAAGTTCGTTCTTTTCAATGGTTTTTAAGATTTTTTCAACTGTTAATTGTTGTTGACCAATACGTGCTTCCTTATTAGTTGGAGGAACCATTCGTTTCATTTTACTTTTCGTAACCTTCTCAATTAATCGAAGGTGTGCCATTTCCCTTGGTGTAATAAATGAAATTGCTTCTCCAGTACGTCCTGCACGTCCCGTACGACCGATTCGGTGTACATAACTTTCCGGATCCTGAGGGATATCAAAGTTATATACATGGGTAACACCTGAAATATCAAGTCCACGTGCGGCCACATCCGTAGCTACTAACACATCTACTCGTCCATTTTTAAATTTATTTAACACAGACATACGCTTCCCTTGTGTTAAGTCACCATGTATTCCTTCTGATCTAAACCCTCTAGCCTGCAAGCCTTCTGTGATTTCATCAACACGTTTTTTCGTTCTACTAAATACAATTGCCAATTCAGGATTTTGCATATCCAAAAGATTGGTTAACGTGTCAAACTTGTATTTTTCTGGTATTTCCACGAAGTGTTGGACGATATTTTCTACTGTCATTTCCTTCGCTTTAACCTTAACCTCTTTTGGCGTATTCATTAAGTTCGTTGCGATATCGCGAATTTCTTTTGGCATTGTCGCTGAAAATAGAAGCGTTTGTCGCTCGCTAGGTACTTGTTTTAGAATTTCACGAATGTCATCAATGAATCCCATGTTTAACATTTCATCCGCTTCATCCAAGACAACGGTGTGTACCGTATTAGCACGAATTGTTCTTCTTCTGAAGTGATCCAATAATCTTCCAGGTGTTGCTACGACAATTTGAGGACCGTCTTTTAACGAACGGATTTGTCTGTCCATAGGTGCACCGCCATACACTGGAAGAACACGAACTCCTTTAAATCTACCTAAACGGTTTAATTCTTCAGCAACTTGGATAGCTAACTCTCTAGTAGGAGCTACAACTAGTCCTTGCACCTTTCTTTCTGCTGTATCGATTTTTTCAAGCATTGGGATTCCAAAAGCAGCAGTTTTACCTGTACCTGTTTGTGCTTGCCCAATGACATCATGACCCTCTATTGCAAGAGGAATAGTTTGTGCTTGTATTGGTGTTGCTTCTTCAAACCCCATCTTTTCTAATGACTTCATAACCGGATTTGAAATTCCTAATTCATTAAATGTTGTCACGCTTTCTAATTCTCCTTTGTACAAATATTATATTTTTTAGCGTTTGACTTGCCGTGATGCTTGTACCGAGAATTACATCACCCATTTATCTTATCTTATCTTATCCATTTATCCGAAATCTTACCTGTCTCCAAAGATACGAACTCATCCTCAAGATAATGCAATTTGAATATGCTTCAATTCACAGAAAGTGGAAAAGGCTTCAGCCTGAAAGGAAAAGCCCTATGATTTTCATCTTATAACGTACTCTCCTAGTTCTTAAGGAGTCTCTTGACGCCTGATTTATAATCAGGCAATAAGCACCGTGGCAAATTAACCGTTAGTCTATGATAACATACGAATAATGGTAAGAGCTAGTTGCAAATGATTTTTCCATTGGGGCATGATAAAATAAGAAATTAAGTTGAAGTAAAATATCATTGAATTAATTCTTTAGGAGGCAAGAGAATGAGAGTTCCTCCATTCAATCCATACATAGCTGTTGTAATTGGTGTGTTATCTGTTTCCACATCAGCAGTACTGGTTAAACTAGCTGGCGATGCTCCAGCAGCAATCATTGCCAACTACCGTTTATTAATCGCCGTCATACTAATGGCTCCGATTATGTTCCTGAAGTATCGTCATGAGTTTAAGTTAATTACGAGAAAAGATTGGTTATTATCTACCCTTGCTGGCATCTTCTTAGCTTTTCATTTTATTCTCTGGTTTGAATCTTTAAATTATACATCCGTTGCAAGCTCCGTAGTCCTTGTAACACTTCAGCCGATATTCGCTTTTCTAGGAACATATCTATTCTTTAAAGAACGTTTCACACCAGGGGCAATTATTAGTATGATTATCGCCCTTCTCGGTAGTGTCATTATCAGCTGGGGAGATTTCCAGATTAGTGGAATGGCGTTATTCGGGGATATTTTGGCCTTTATAGGCGCCATTGCGATCACAGCGTATTTCCTATTAGGACAAAATGCCAGAAGAAGATTATCTTTAATGACCTATACGTTTGTCGTTTATGGTGTTAGTTCCATTACGTTAATTATCTATAATGTACTATTGCAAAATCCATTCACCGGATATTCAACTAATTATTGGCTAATTTTCTTAGCTCTAGCGATATTTCCAACCTTCTTTGGACATACACTATTTAATTGGGCGTTAAAATGGTTAAGCACTTCAACCATTAGCATGGCAATTGTGTTTGAGCCAATTGGAGCATCTGTCTTAGCCTATTTTATTTTAGGAGAAAAAATTACCTGGTCCCAATGGCTCGGTGGAACGATTGTCATCTTCGGATTATTCTTATTCATCCTGAGTACTACTAGAAAATCTAGTGTTACCATTCATAAAAAAGTTCAATAAGATATCACTATGTTTACAAGTAAATAAACGATATAATAGTAGCAATATTTAAAACCAAAGAAATAAGGTGATTCGATGTCAATTCAATTAATGACTGATGGCGGTGCAGATATTCCGAAGGAGCTTATGGACCTTGCCGATATTAAAGTGATCTCATTATATTTAAACTTTAAGGATACCCAATATAAAAGCGGTGTAGAACTTGATCTCCCTAGCTTTTTTAAAAAAATTGAAGAAACGAAGGAACTCCCCCGTTCAGCAGCACCAAGCCCTAATGATTTTTATGAAGGGTATAAAGAAATTGATCCTACAAAGCCGATTTTAATGATTAGTTTATCGAGTGGCTTAAGTAGCACTTATGAAAACGCTGTAGCCGGGAAGGAATTACTACTAGATGAAGAGCCTGAGAGAAAAATCGAAGTCATCAACGCTCGTACAGCCTCTGCAGGGCAAGCATTGCTCCTTTTCGAGGCATATCAGAAGATACAAGAGAATTATTCACTGGAAGAGCTAGTTCTTCACCTGAACAGTAAAGTTAAGCAGACAGCAACCCTATTCGTATTAAAAACCTTAGAAAACTTGGTCCTAGGTGGCCGAATTGATAAGGTAAAAGGAACGTTAGCAAAGACACTGAATATTAAACTATTGATGAAAGCTAGTGATGAAGGAACGATTGAGGTCGCCGAAAAGGTACGAGGTGACAAAAAGTCCATTCGCCGCTTTGTCGATCAAATTGGGGAATATGCGAAGACCTTTGAAGATAAGATATTAGTCATGACACATTACAACGCAGCAGAACGTGCCAAGTCTGTATTACATGATATCAAAACGAAATATCAATTTAAGGAAACATATTTAACGGAAATGGGGCCATTAATCTCTACGTATGGCGGAGAAGGAGCTTTAGTTATTTCTTTCTTTAGGGATTAAATTAACAAATACGATTCAATAAAGAGATTGGGACAAAATGAAAAGTCCCAATCTCTTCTTTTTAATTTAAGATCGTCATTATCCTTGTCAGAAGATCTAATCATAATCCTTTACTGCTTTGCTATACTAAAACTTCACTACGTTCAACTGGTCGTTCTAAAAACTCATATACTATCCGATTTAGAGCATCCTTATCATTGCCTAAACATATTAGATGTCTAGACCGCTCAAAAAACACGACTTCCTTCCATTTTGCGGGTATTTCCTTATCTAAATAATAGGCAGTCTTATACGGTACTAAACTATCCATCTGCCCCTGCGCAATTAGCACTGGTGACTCCACATTTTTAAGATATTTTCTCGTCAACTTAACCAGCTTTAAAAATTCAATATTAGCCTTTAATGGGACACTACCTAACTTCCTTTTGTAATGACGATATAGCTTATTTTGCCCCAGTTTTCCTGTAATGCCATCTTTAATGACATCCCCAATGTCAACACTAATACGCTTCAACGATAAGTACTTTCCTGCAGTAGCTAACAATACTAGCTTTTCAACTTTATATTTAGCTGCTAAATATGCGGCTATCATTCCCCCCATTGAAAAGCCAATAAGGTAAATCACATCATATTTTTCCTTTAAATGATTTAAGGAAGCTTCTGCAGAATCAATCCAACTCTTATAATTTACATTTTCAAGAGCTAACTTTTCCCCATGTCCAGGTAAAGTCGGCACTGAGATATGCCAATCTGTATGTTCTTGTAAATAATACGTTAATGGCTCTAATTCATGAGGACCACCCGTAAAGCCATGAATAATTAAACAAGCTATCATGATTTATTCTCCTTTATGAAAAACGTATTAAAGAGCTTACGTGTACTTTTCTTTTTCCCTAATTAACCGAAATTAATTCAGTTAGCTCTCTATTCCCGCCTTATTAATAATCGCATTTCATTAACGGAAAGTTTTCATAAAGTCGCCAAATTGTTTGAGAATTGGCGATACTTGATGATATGTGTTTGCAATTTGGCTCACCGTAGTTAACACCTTATCTAAATTCACTTGCCCACCTTGATTTTGGAATGGTGTCGTCGTTGCATTTTGCTGCTGGGCTTGTTGATTCGTTCCTTGGGATTGGTCCAAATTAGCATACCAGTCCTGTGGTTGCTTTGGTTTGGCAAATTGTTCAAATGGTGATTGATACTGTTCATATAGGTTTATATAGTGCTGTTGATATGGAATCGAATGGAAAGGTTGTTGGGTTGGCTGATGATGGTAGTAATTAGGCGGATTTACCGGTTGCTGGTATGGAGGGTAACCAAATTGTCGCATAAATAACACACCCTTTCCTTAGCCTTTTTCTATAATTTATGCAGATAGCTCATGTTTTGTGTGTTATTAGCTGATTGTTTGGAGGAATTTAACATGATTGGAGCGGCCTTTTATCTCTAGTCTGCTAGAAATGCTTTACAAGCAGACTAGAGTCATCTCATTCCTCTTAGGGTGACTACTCCCTAAGCAGGAATCTATTCAAGAGACAAGCTTCTCATGAAGTCTTGCTCTTACGAATTTTTAGCTGTATAAAAGCATAAAGTAAAATCACTATTGATACAACGGAATAATGCGGGTTCGTATAGCAGGCGATAATAATTCCTAAGCTACCAAAAGCAATCACACCTTTGAAGGAAAATTGCACTAATCTTTTGTTAAGACTTTCAAATGCATTGTCCATCTTGTTCATATAATGAATCATATATAAGCTCATTACCAATAATAAGAAGGTAATCGACCACCAAGAATACAGGATAACCGCTATAATCGTAATAGGAATCAAAACTGGGATAAAACCAATTATTGCCCAGCGCCTCATCGTCCTACGATAGCTTTCGATATTCCAAGGCAATACTTGCACAATACCTGAGTGAAACCGATCGACAAACAAGCTTGCACAAAAGGCAGTATAAATGTGGATACTTAAAGCGATTAAAATCATGCCTAGAAACGCATTAAAGAAGGATAAAACTGTAATGGCCAATACTAAGCCACCAATAACTTGTACGATATATTCTATATTCCCTCTGAAATGCTGTAACCATAGCCTTCTATGAATAGCGGAGTCTGTATAAGCAAATGGCTTCTTTCTAGAGGCTCTATTCAAAAATAAATTGTGTTTTCTTTGCCGTTTAAATTTCACTTTTGTTGCCTTTGAAACTGCAGGCATATTCCAAACTAAGAAATCATTTACCTCTATCACTCTTCCCCAATTGATATTGGTGAACATTCGTTTAAATAGTAGAAAATTACTAAGCACAACAATCGTGAGCACAATAATACTAATAATCATATTTACTTTAGTTACCGTTCCTAAAAAGTTAACCAATATAAGTACAACGAAAAGGATGAACCTAGGTATAAACCTCACTTGAAAAAGCTTCCATTGTGGAATCGTCATGAGCAACTCAATCAACCAAAACACAGCTAAATATACAACGATAATTTCTGGTTTAATCGGGGTAATTAAAATGATAGCAGCACTAACGATAGCGTATTTCAATAGTAGCTTTACCCACTTCTCAAGTGCTGTAAAGAGAACAATTCGCTTCATTTCATATGGAAGCATAGCTAATTGATACTCAGAACTAGTAATCAAAATGCCAGGATTACGAAAGGACTGAAACACATAGCGTAAAGGAAGAATAGAAAATATGAGCCAAAATCTTTCGGTTAGCTGTTCCTCAATGAATAGAAACTGATCTTGATAAGCTGCTAAAATATCATTAAAGATAAAAATGCTAGCAAACACGTATCCACCAACAATTAAAGAATAGAGGCTTGTTGTTAAGTCAAAAGACAGCGCCATCATTTTCTTATATACTTTCATCTTCTTGCGGGCCCTGCCTCGTCTAATTAACCAATATGCTTGCCAAGAAGAAGCATTATTCATTACACATCACTTCTCCTCTTAATCGTTTCAAACTCTTCAATTAATCCTTTATGTAATAACTCCCCTTCCTGAAGCATGATAAATTGGTTAGCAAGTCCTTTAACCCGTTCCAATTGATGCGTGGTTAGAAGTATAGCCGTTCCATTCGCTATCTTTTCCTTTAACAATTCTTCAAAGTAATCTATCGCATAGATATCAAGTCCCATAAAAGGCTCATCAATTAATAGAAGGGGAACATCGGGAAGCATGGCACAAATCGTTTGTACCTTTTGTCGCATCCCTTTCGATAATGACTCTGGGTATTCATCCAACTTCCCTGTTAATTCAAACCCTTCTATATATCGCTCTATTCGTTTCATTAGCTCGCCTTCTTGAATACCATAGCTCTTACCGTACAATTGAAAATGTTGCATAGCGGTTAGCTCCGACATTAATAATGGCTCTTCTGGAATAAACGCTATTCTCCGTTTAAATTCGAGAAAATGTTTATCTTGACTATAGGTTTCCTCAAGCGTTATTTCTCCATTTGATTTTTCCTGAATCCCCATTATCGTCTTCATTAAGGTAGATTTACCTGCTCCATTATGCCCAACCAATGCAACAACAGACCCCTTCTCTATCGAAAACGAAACATTATTTAATAATCTAGTAGAAAGCACGTCAACATGTAATTCATGGACATCTAACACGTTCATTTTCTATCATCCTCTCTTTCCTTTACTATTACGATATTTTAATAAAAAGGTTTCAATTTCAACAATATGCCATACTAATTACGGTAAAATCCGAATATTATACATCGTTTTTTGTCGTTTTTTGTAAAAAACGTGTAAAAATAGTGTAAATTACACAAAAAAGCCTAGCTTTTTCTAGTATTTTGTTATTTAATAAAATAGTAAGAAAAAAATAATCTTTATATTTTTTAGGAGGGTCACAATGAAGAAACTTTATGGTCTAGTGCTTATTCTCGGACTAGCACTTGTACTTGCAGCATGTGGAGGCTCTGGTGATGAAAAAAAATCATCAGACGAAAATACATCAGGAGATTCAAAAAAAGAAGAAGCAAGTGAAGGAATGGTTCCTGATACATTAGTAATTGGTTTCGTACCGTCTCAGGATTCAGATAATATTGCAGATACTGTAGAACCTTTAGCTAACCGCTTAGGTGAAGAGCTTGATATTGAAGTTAAAAGTCAAGTTATGACAGACTACAATGCACTAGTTGAAGCAATGGGTGCTAACCAAGTACATGTTGGTTTTATCCCTGCATTCGGATATGTTCTTGCAAATGAGCAATATGACGTTGAAGTAATCTTAAAATCTATCCGTTATGGATCAGGTACTTACAAAGCACAATACGTAGTACGTGCTGATTCTGGTATTGAAAGCCTTGAAGATTTAAGAGGAAAAGTTTGGGCATATGCTGACCAAGGTTCAACTTCTGGTTATTTATTCCCTGCAAACCAATTAATGGAAGAGTTTGACATTGCGACTACTGCTGAGTTGGAAACTGATTTCTTTAATGGTATAAGACAAGCTGGTGGACATGATAACGCAGCAATCCTTGTTTATGAAGGTGATGCTGATGTTGCTACTACTTTCGACGATGTACGTACTGAACTTGAAGAAGAATATCCAGATATCATGGAGAAATTAAAAGTTTTAACATACACAGAAGATATTCCTAACGACACAATCTCTGTAACGAAAGAACTAGACAAAGAGTTTGTTCAAAAAATTAAAGATACTTTCTTATCCTTTAACGATGATGAAGATATGATTCAAATCATGAACGATGTTTACAACTGGGATGCTATCGATGAAGCGAAAGATGAAGAATATCAAGTAGTTAAAGATACTTACGCTAAATTCAAAGATTCTGTTGGTTTCTAATAGAAGTAACTAGTTTAATAACATAACAAAGGGGAAGGTTAGTTGACTTCCCCTTTGTTATGTTACATTTTGTAGAAAAATGTTACAATATATGAAAAACTTAGCCTTTAATGGAGGACTTATTATAATGATAGAATTTAAAAATGTGGGCCTTGTCTATCCTAATGGAACGGAAGGTTTAAAAAACATTAATGTAAAAATCAATGATGGCGAATTCGTTGTTATTGTTGGATTGTCAGGTGCCGGAAAGTCTACATTTATTCGTAGTATTAATAGATTGGTAACCCCTACTTCTGGATCCCTTCTAGTAGATAATGAAGATATCTTAAAATTCAAAGGTAACAATCTTCGCAAACTTCGCACGAAAGTCGGCATGATTTTCCAAAATTATAACTTAGTCAAGCGTTCAAATGTTTATAAGAACGTTCTAGCCGGTCGTTTAGGACATACTGGTACCTTACGATCCATCTTTAGTCTTTATTCTAAAGAAGATAAAGCATTAGCTTATGAAAGCTTAAAACGTGTTAATATTGCAGAAAAAATTTATAGCAGAGCAGATGAACTAAGTGGTGGGCAACAACAGCGTGTCAGTATTGCACGTGTATTAACACAAAAGCCTAAATACATTTTAGCGGATGAGCCAGTAGCATCACTGGATCCACCTACTTCTCATCAGGTTATGACGTACTTAAGAAAGATCAATAAAGAAGATAATATTACAACCATTGTAAACCTACACTTTATCGATATGGCAATGGAATATGCGGATCGTATCATTGGTATGCGCGCTGGAGAAGTAGTATTTGACGGACCCGCCTCAGAAGTAACCGAAAAAACATTCGAAGAAATTTATGGCCGTTCTATTCGTGAGGATGACTTGCGTGGAGGTGCAGAGGAATAGTGACTAAGGAAAATAGCACATTAACACAAAAGTCAGTACCTCTTTACCCTGCGAAAACTAAAATGCAAGTAACCATTATCTTTTTTGTAATTCTAGGAATCTATATTTTTAGTATGATCAAGACGCAAGAAGATATGGTAGGGGGCTTCAGTGGCGCTCTAGGAAATATGTACGATGTTATTGAAAAGTTCTTCCCACCAAATTTCGCCGTATTATCAGCGATTTGGAGTTCGATGCTAGAAACCATTAAGATGGCAATTATCGCCACTACGATTTCAGCAATTATTACCATACCATTAGCGGTTCTATCAGCACAAAACATTACAACATTTAAACCATTATATTATTTCATGAGAACGTTACTGAATTTATTACGTACTATTCCTGATTTAGTATTAGCAGTAATATTTGTAGGATTATTCGGCGTTGGTGTATTCCCTGGTATTTTAGCCCTTGCCGTTTTCTCTTTAGGTATCTTAGCGAAGTTGATTAGTGAGACAATTGAGGCAGTTGATATGAACCCATTAGAAGCAATGCGAGCTTCTGGGGGAAACGTATTTCAAGTTATCTGGTACTCATTAGTACCGCAAGTAGCACCACAGTTCACTTCTCTAGTACTATATGTATTCGAAATTAATATTCGTGCCTCTGTTGTACTAGGAATGGTTGGAGCTGGTGGTATCGGGCTAGTATTAAACCAGCAAATTAAGTTCTATAACTACCCAAATGCCATGACGATTATCCTAGTTATATTCGCAACGGTATTGATCATTGAGTACATTAGTAATAAGTTAAGGGAGGCATTGTTATAATGGAAAATTATCAATTACCTCCAAAGCCTGCTAAATCTACCTTTAAACGGGTTCGAACCATTACAATCTTAATTCTGGTAGCAGCCTTATATGTGTGGACATTCACTACTATTAATATTGATTGGGGAAGAGCGATCGAAAGGGCAATGAATAATTTCCATCGTGTTATTCCAAGACTATTCAGCCCCGACTGGGCAGCAGCTGCTGATGTAGGAGCTGCCATGCTGGAAACCGTATTTATCGCCTTTGCAGGTTCTTTAATGGCAGCAATCATTGCTGTTCCACTATCATTCTTAGCAGCGCAAAATATGATGGGTGGTAAAATTGTTTCTGTAATCGGTAAATGGATTTTATCTGCTATTCGTGCATTTCCGGATTTAATCTTAGCGATTCTTTTCGTAGTAGCAGTTGGACCAAATGCCTTTGCTGGGGTACTTGCCATTGCGATCGGCTCAACCGGTATGCTCGGTAAAATGTTCTCCGAAATTATTGAGTCAATCGATATGGATGTTGTCCAAGCTATGGAAGCTAATGGAGCTAACAAAATACAGATTCTATTCTATGGTGTCATGCCACAAATCATCCCTGAATTCCTATCTTATGCGATTTACCGCTTTGAGGTAGATATTCGTGCATCATCCATTCTAGGTATTGTTGGTGCGGGTGGTATCGGTACGATGATCGTATTCGCATCAAGTAACCGTAACTGGAATGAAATGGGTATGATTCTTCTAGGAATCATTATCGTTGTAACCATTATTGATTTTGCTTCTGCTAGAATTAGACGTAAAATAGTATAAGGAATGAAGAGAAACCGCGTGGGAATTAACCCATTGTTCGGTACTTCCTTTTATTTAATCAGGAAACGAAATTGAAGAAATCCTCTTTAATTTCGTTTCTTTTATTCGTTGATAGACTAGATGATTATTTTCTCGGTAGAAACACTAAGGTATTCTAAATGGCAAGCAAGTACTAGTTTTTCTAAGAAAGGATGTAGAATGTGTCAAATAAAACCACGCTCAAAATAATGTACACAAGTGATATTCATGGACATGCCATGCCCCTATTATATGGTACGAACGAGGCTTACAATTTAGGGTTAGCAAAGTACACCTCAATCGTTAAACAAATGGTTCAAGAAAATGAAAATGTCATTGTGCTAGATAATGGGGATTTAATCCAAGGTACACCACTTATGACCCATTATGTAAAAGAACATCACGATAAAGAAAATCCAATGGTTGGGATTATGAATCGCATTGGTATTGATGCTAGTGTAATTGGAAACCATGAATTCAATTTCGGGAAAAAGATATTAACCGATGCGATAAATAGCTCTAACTTCCCTTGGCTCTCGGCTAACCTAGTTAATCAAGATGGAGAACCTTATTTTGGAAAGCCGTATATCATTAAAACCTTACCTAGTGGTATACGTGCAGCAATAGTGGGGGTAACCACACATTACATACCAAACTGGGAATCTCCGGCACATATTGAAGGGATTCAATTCCAAGATGCCCTTACAACCTTAAAGCATTGGGTAACACGGATTCGAGAAGAAGAACAGCCAGATATACTTATCGCTTCCTATCACGGTGGCTTTGAAAGAGATATTAAAACCGGTGAACCGACAGAGCCATTAACTGGAGAGAATCAAGGGTATGCCATGTGCCAAGAAATCGAAGGAATTGATGTTTTATTAACAGGTCATCAGCATCGCATCCTAACCGGTGAGATAAATGGTGTGCTAATTGCACAGCCAGGAAATAATGGAAAAATGTATGGTGAAATAGATGTGGAGCTAGAGCATGTGAATGACCAATGGAGTATTACCGGGAAAAAGGCCGAAATAAAGCCTGTCAATGAGATCGAAGCTGATAAAGAAATAATGCACTACTTGAAAGATATAGAGTCTTCTACTCAGCGTTGGCTAGATCATCCTATCGGCTATATTGATGGAGATATGACCATAACAGATCCGTTAAAGGCCCGTACAACGAAACATCCGTTTATTCAATTCATTCAAAATGTACAAATGGATGTTAGTGGTGTCGATATCTCGGTTACCGCACTTCTCAATAATGAGTCTAAAGGATTCACATCCGTTGTTACAATGCGAGATATTGTTTCCAATTATATGTATCCTAATACACTGGTGGTACTGGAGCTTACCGGAAATGATATTATACAAGCGCTAGAAAAAACTGCGGAATACTTTGTATTAGATAATGCTGGTAATATCGTCGTAAACCCCTCCTATATTGAACCAAAGCCACAGCATTACAATTATGATATGTGGGAAGGAATTAACTATACGATTAATGTATCGAAGCCAGTTGGTTCTAGAATTGAAGATGTAACCTATCATGGTAATCCCTTAAAGATGGATGGAAAATATCATGTTGTGTTAAATAACTATCGGGCCAACGGTGGTGGCAACTTTGATATGTTCAAGAATAAACCAATTATCAAAGAAATTCAGCGAGATACTGCCGAATTAATCCATGCCTATTTTGAAAAGCATAAAACCGTAAAAGCAGAAGTCCATTCTAATTTTACGGTTATATCCTAATAAGAAAAATAGCGTTATATAATAAATAACTACTAGCACTACTCTGCTCCAGAAATACTACCCTTCCGACTGGTTAGATCGACGAATATTTCTGGAGCTAGAATAGTGTAGCATCAATTTCTTATTATGTTGACTACCTCAATTTTATAGTGACCTCTTAATCATCATCTCTATCGTCATCATCGCCTATTTCTGTATCGATAGAGATGGAGATAATGTCGCCTGTATAAGCATCTATATCGATTTCTGCTTCTCCATTAACACTTTCTATTTCAATTTCATAAATAAGACGTCCATCATCTTCATCTAATTCTAACTCTGTAATCATTCCATCAAACTCAGCAAGCGCAATTTTCTTGGCTGTTTCATAATCAATTATTGCTTTTTTTCCTTCCTTTTTGTTTTCTGTTTTCTCATTATCTGCTTGGTTATCTTTCTTTGATTCCTCTACTACATGGTCATCTTGATTATCCTTTGAATCAGTGGTCGTGTTATCGTCTGAATCATTATTTGTTTTTTCGTTCTTACTTTCGGATTCAGATGTTGAATTACTTGATGGTCTATCCTGTTTTTCAGAGATAGTTAAATTTGTTGATTCTTCTGTACTAGCATGACGTTCTCTTTGTTTAATCTTCAGCACTTCACCAGTATTACCATCTAATTTAATTTCATATTCCTTACCATTGCTTTCTACTTCAACCTCATAGACTACACTGTTAAAGCCCTTTTCCATTTCAATTTCTGTTATGGTTCCTGGATACTGCGCTGTTACAAGTTCCACAATTTCTTCTTTCGATAATTTAGGATCGGCTTGTGCAGCATTGGAATGATATATCCCTAAACCTAATACAGTAGCTATGGCAATACTAGATACCGTAATGATTACTTTCTTTTTCATTTTTTATTTCCTCCTTATTTCCTCTTGATGTCTTTATCATATACATCGAGAATGAAATAATCATAAGAGAAAGATTAGAATTAGATTAGAATGTACGTTACGTTAAAGGAAGCATGACTTGAAACGTTGATCCTTCTCCAAGACGACTATCTACTGAAATGGTTCCTCCATGTGAATGGATAATTGATTTCGCAATAGCTAGACCTAGTCCTGTTCCACCAGTGTTCCGACTCCTTGCTTTATCCATTCGATAAAATCGTTCAAATATCCGTTCTTTTTCTTCCTTTGGTATTCCTTGGCCAAAATCTCTAACAGATATAGCAATTTGATTATCAGATGGAGCCATAGTAATTATTACATTATCGTCACTATACTTCAGCGCATTATCGATTAGAATATAGAATACCTGCCTCAATTGATCTTGATTACCTAATATCTGAATTGGTTTCCCATTCTCATGGAGCTCGATATTTCTATCATAGGCACCCGTAAATACCTCGATCGTCTTCTCCATTAATTCGGTAATATTGACGCTTTCACTATGTTGAATTTCCTTGTTTTTAGCTAAAGCCAGTAATTGTTCTACGAGCTTTTGCATACGGTCAGCTTCCGATCCAATTGCGTCTAATGATTCCTTCCATAGCTCTGGGTTATCCTTCCCCCGTCGCTCTAGCAATTGTGTATAGCTTTTAATAATAGAAATTGGTGTTTTTAATTCATGAGAGGCATCCGATACGAAAATCTCCTGCATCTCATAATTGTCCTTCAAAGAATCAATCATATCATTAAACGTTTTTTCCATTTCATACAGCTCATCATTCGAACGATTCGTTAGCTCGATTTTTTTCCACTTCCCATATTTCATATTTTCTTTCATCGTACTGATTAGTGATTTTATGGGTTGAAGCAAAAATCGAGCCAATAGATTTCCAGCAATAATGATGGGAATGATGATGATAATCGAAGCAATGGTTAATACATAAAATAGATTTTTCATATTAGCAGTTAATGCAACTAGCTCTTTGTAGACTTGAAGTGTAACGATCTCCCCATCATTCCAAATGATTGGTTTAGAAACCATAGCATAGCGATTCCCTTCAAAGGTAATCACTTCCCGTACCTCTGATGTACCATATCCCCCTGGAAGGTCAAAATAATCCGCTGACTTCGAATGAACGAGAGGATCCCCTGATTCCGGATAGACACGTATGATTCCATCAGCTGGCAAAAAAGCCTTTATCAACTCCCCAGGTGGAATTTCAGGATTTTCATTAACCGTTGCTATTACAGTATTTGTTTGCTCCGTTAGTTCGGTTAGCTCCGTTTCAACAGAATTCTGGTAAAACAAATAGTAAATCGAAGCGTTTATCATTAAAATAAACAGGAACATAAAAAAACTTGTAAACAACTGTATCTTGGTTCGTAGCTTCATACTAGGAATCCTTTATAGAATATCCGACACCACGTACGGTTTGAATATACTGCTTCGAATATCCTTTTTCAATTTTTTGACGGAGGTACCGAACATATACATCCACTACATTTGTCTCGCCAAAATAATCAAATCCCCACACCTGTTCAATTAATTGATCTCGTGATAGCACGATATTCTTATTCTTTAATAAACACACGAGCAAATCAAATTCTCTTGGAGTGAGTTCGATTTTATTTCCTGCACGCATCACTTCATGTGCATCCAAATCGACAATTAAATCCCCAACAGAGAGTGTATTCTTCTTTACAGTACTTTCTATAACAGGCTTTCTAAGATGCACACGGATTCTAGCTAATAATTCTTCGATCTGGAACGGCTTTGTAACATAATCATTAGCGCCTAAGTCTAAGCCGCTTACTTTATCATGGACAGCGTCCCTCGCAGTAAGCAGGATGACCGGTGTGCGTTCATCTGTACGTCTAATTCTACGAAGTACTTCTAAACCACTTAATTCAGGGATCATAATATCCAGCAATACTAAATCCCACTCTTTCTCTTGCATAAGCCTTAATGCATCTTTACCATTATCTACAATCTCAGTAAGATAGTTTTCATATTCTAATTCAAGCTGAATTACTCTACTTAGCTTTTCCTCATCTTCCACAATAAGTATGACTGGTTGTTCCATTTCATCACCCACATATCCGTTCTTTTCGTTTACTATAACAAATAAAGATTAAAAAGTAATGAGAAACTATCGATTAAAATAATTGCTTTCCCATTTATTTCAGTAAATAATGATTACATATAAAGGAGGGATTGTTGTGTTAGCACTTGATCATATTGTCATTGCTGGAAAAAATGTTGAAGAAGCGAGTGAAAACTATCATAAACGTATGGCAATTAAAGCTATTAAAGGTGGAGAGCATGAAAATTGGGGAACGTACAATTATCTTGCCTATTTTTCTAATGAAAGCTATATTGAATGGCTTGGAATACAGGATTACGATATAGCGAGTGAAAGTGATAACCCCTTAATCAAACATTTAGTTTATCGGCTAGACCAGAATAAGCCTGGTCCATTCCAATTTGCTCTCCGTACCAATCAAATGGACGAGTATAAGAAGCATTTTCAAGCGAACAATATTCCCTTTGATGGTCCTTTTTCTGGTGAAAGACTACGCCCTGATGGAACTTTATTGACTTGGAGGATGCTATTTCCGAAATATCATGTAGAGGAGGAAATGCTCCCGTTTCTAATAGAATGGGGTAATTCCAGTAATGCCCCAACAACACAAGGGTTAACCAATCCACAAGCCATCATGAACATTCATTACAGTGGTGTTAATAAAGCCACTTTTATGGATATTTATCAATTAAAAAACAGAAAGAGCCTATCTAACCAATTTTTATTAAGAAACTCCAAAATAAGTTTCAAGGAAAGTGGCGATTTATCGTTTGAATTGGTTTAATAAATAAAGTTCTATCCGAAACCGTGGTTAAATAAACTACCAACTAACTAATAAAAAATAAACCTAATTACCTCATAACGGCGTGATTAGGTTTATTATCGTACTACATCTCGTCTGTTTATTAACCTAATTGTTGATGTAGGAACTCTGTAACAGACTCAGGTGTTTTCGTATAGGCACTATGTTGATGGGCAAGCTTTTCTCCATTTTGGAAAATCAAAATACTTGGAATACCCATTACTTCATAGGTTTGTGCGATTCCTTCTAGCTCATCTGTATTTACTTCATACCAGGCATAATTATTAAACTCATCTAAAATCCCGTCTATAAACATGTCCATTCTCTTGCAGTCCGGACACCAATCAGCAAAGAATTTGATGATTACTGGTTTATCACTTTGAATTACTTCATTGAATTTATCCATTGATTGAATGTGTTCCATGCTATCTCTCCTTTTCCATCCTTATTGTAACGATTAAACAAACGTTTGTCTTATGAATTGCTTACTCCTTATATTCCACTCTTCCTAGTACATACGCTACAAATAAACCGCCTGCAAAAGTCACTACACTTAATAATAAGAAGGGAGTAGATTCTGGCCAGCCTGGAAATACAACAACTATTGAGCCAATGACTAGTCCAATAATTAAAGCAAATGTTCCACTACGATAATGCTTAAAAAAGTAGTGAATAAGCTTACTCATCGTCAGGATACCAAGAACAATTCCCAATCCAACAACAGCGATAATCGTTAATTGAAGATTACTAATCGCACTAATTACTGTAGCATAAACACCCATTACTAGCAGAATAAATGAACCGCTAATACCAGGTAAAATCATAGCAGCACTAGCAATAAACCCGGAAAAAAATAACAAAACATATGTAGATAAGGTAAACTCCTCTATAACTACCCCTTCGCTTTCATGCAGAAATACCATACCCGAAACGATTACTGCTCCAATGATTAATAGTATATAATGGTTTACTTTAAAATTTGCCTTCACATCAGCTTGACGAAATAAATAAGGCAAAATACCAATTATGAGCCCTAAAAAGAAAAACTGAGTCGGTCCTGGGTAATCTTTAAATAACCATTCAATTAACCGACTTAATAACAGCACTGCACCTGCTATCCCAATACCTAATGGAATGAGAAAACCTAGGTGTTTTTTCCACTCCTTGCTAAATAGTCCATTTATAGAAGCAATTAATCGGTCATAAATACCTAAAAGGACTGCAATTGTACCGCCACTTACCCCTGGAATAACATCACTTGCTCCCATCATTAATCCGCGGTATATATTTTTCCATTCCATTGAAATATCCCCTTTTACATTACTATTTATTATTATATCAAATAATAGTTGTAATTCATATTAAAAGTTAGTATACTATAAATAAGCTACTTTGCATCGCAAGGTAGCTTATATCAAAGTAGGTATCTTGTTACACAAGGTAGGTGAATTTCATGTCTTTAAGGAGTCAATTACTTAAGGGCGTATTAGAGGGTTGTATTCTTTCCATCATACACAAGCAGCCTACATATGGCTATGAGTTATCTGTACGATTACAGGAATTCGGGTTGTCTGATGTAAGTGAAGGATCTATTTATCCCATCTTGTTACGCCTTCAAAAAGAAAAATTAATTGAAGGCACGATGCAAAAATCTGAAGTTGGCCCTAAGCGAAAATATTACCATCTGACAGAGCATGGCCTACATGCATTACAAGAGTTTAAAACCCAATGGGAAAACATTAAACATCCTGTTGACAAAATCATCGATATAGAGGAGGAGAAGCGTTGAATTCCAAAGATATTATTAAGATTAATAATGAAATGAGAGAAAAACTTACGGAAGAGAATCTAGCCATCTATGAAGATATGCTTGTCTATATTCGGTTAAACGGAAATAAATCCGAACAGCAAACCGAAGAGGTATTATTTGAACTGTTGGAGCATTTATTACATGCACAGGAAGAAGGAAAGACGGCAAAAGCAGTATTTGGTAATGACTTGAAAAAGTATTGTGATGAGTTAATTGCGGAAATCCCAAGTGAAAAGAGATCAGCATCAATTTTGTTTGGCGTTTATATCGCAATCGACTTTTTAGCATTTTTGAGTTTGATATACGGGATACTCAGCTTTGGAGCGTATCATTTCTTTAATTTCGGTTCCAATGAATTTACCTTTGCTCTTGGATCAGCTATTACCATAATCCTAATCTATCTACTGTTACTATATATTTTTATTGTGCTTGTGTTCAAATGGATTAAAAAATCATTATTTAAAGATGAAAAACCGAAAAAGTGGGTAGAGTTTTTCAAATTATGGGTTATTTGTACATTATGCATTGGGTTGTTAGTACTCATTCCATTCATCTTCCCGAGCTTCGGAATGGAGATTAGTATTCCTGTATTAAGCTTTGCTGTGGTAGGTGTTGTACTATATACAGTTAAATTTATATTAAACAAAAAATATAAAATAACGAAATAAACTTAAAGAAGATGAGACTAGAGGCTAGCTCTCATCTTCTTTTTCATTTTCAATAAACTTCAACTCTGGTACCCATTGTGACATATGGGCTTTGATTTCTTCATAATGATTTGGTGCATTAGGTAATTCTTCATTCGTTAATTGAAACATTGGGATCACCTCATAGCCCCTCCCCTGTTCATACTTCACATAGGTTGGGAGAAATTCAGGGGAATGTACCTCTATTTCGGTTTCTCCATCTGATAATGTTTTCGTTACATGAAACTTAAATACCCCACCAATTTGGCGATAAAATTCATCCTGTCCTGAAAGAAAATTTCCTAAAGAATAAATAACTAATGTACGATTTCCATCTTCTCCTATAACCCAATCCACTGGTTGCAGGACATGGGGATGGTGCCCTAGTACAACATCCGCTCCTTGATCCGCTACAAATTGTACTAAATCCTTTTGAGCTTGATTAGGCATCCGCTCATATTCATTACCAACGTGCAGACTCAATACGATAACATCCGCCTTCTTCTTGGCTGCTTCTATTTCTGATGCAATCAGTTCTTGATCAATCAAGTTTACTAAGTACCCTTTTCCCTCAGGAACCGGAATTCCATTCGTGCCATAGGTATAGGATAAAAAGGCAACAGATACCCCTTCTTCCGTTTCCATCACACGAAGCTCTTCTCGATCTTGCTCACTTTTATAAGAACCTGTGTACATCATATCAATTGTTTCCCAATGCTGAATCGCTCGTTGTATTGCTTCCTCTCCACGGTCCAATGTATGATTATTGGCAAGTGATACGACGTTAACACCAGCCCATTTCAATGCATCTCCTACTTCTTGCGGGCTATTAAATGCTGGATAAGTAGAGAGCCCTAATTCGGTTCCGCCAATCATCGTTTCTTGGTTAGCTATGGAAATAGTCGCATCGCTTATAAATGACTTCACCTTTTCTAGCATAGGTGTAAAATCATACCCAGTATCATTCCAGGCATCATCATAAACACTGCTATGAATTAACATATCTCCAATTGCTGTGATTGCTATTTCTTGCTTCACTTCCGCTTGCTCTTTCGGTTCCCTAGACGCTTTCACTTTCTCTACGTGGGAACTTGCTGTTCGTGCATTATCGACATCTTCCTCTGATGTTTTTATTCCACATGAGAATAACAGCATGCTTAATAACACAAATACTCCTAATAATCTCCCCTTCGCCATATACCTCTACCTCTCATACTTTTCACTCATTATAACACGGGAGAAGGGTCTTTCCTTTCAAATAATATTAATTTTCAACATTTTTCTACAGCCTGTACGACCGTATTGAGTTGGAATGGATATGGTAGATTACTAGATACTTACACGAATTAAACGCAACGTTCAGCCATCAGCTTCCTGCACCCGTCCAATAAAAAACAACTACTTTTAAATGAAAGCAGCTGTTTCATTCGATACTATTCTATTCTCTCAATAATGGTCGCATTAGCCATTCCCATTCCTTCACAAATAGCTAATAACCCGTATCGGCCTTTTATGCGCTCTAGCTCGTAAAGTAATGTTGTCATTAGCTTTGTTCCAGTTGCACCTAGTGGGTGTCCTAGGGCAATGGCACCTCCATTGACATTGAGCTTCATTGGATCTGCTCCCGTTTCTTTCAGCCATGCAAGCGGAACTGGTGCAAAGGCCTCATTTACTTCATATCGATCAATATCCTTTATTGCTAGACCTGCTTTCTCTAATACGATTTTAGTGGCAGGTATTGGTCCTGTTAGCATTAGTGTTGGATCAGAACCAACAACAGCTCGAGCCACTATTCTCGCCTTAGCTTTGATACTTAGTGCATCTGCTTTTTCCTTTGACATTAGCAATACCGCACTAGCTCCATCACTCATCTGACTAGAATTCCCTGCTGTAATCATGCCATTTTCTTGGAAAACTGGCTTCAAATTAGATAGTGCTTCTAACGATGTATCTGCTCTTGGTCCTTCATCCACTTTAAATTCCTTCCAATTTCCCTCCTGATCCTCAACTTCAACAGGCATAATTTCTGCATCAAATTTTCCCATTTCTATTGCTTTTAATGCCTTCTGGTGACTAGATAAAGCGTAATCATCTAATTGTTCCCGGGTAAATCCCCATCTTTCTGCAATTTTCTCAGATGAAACTCCTTGGTTCACAATTTCATAGCGTTCTAATAGCTTACCACTCGGCTTTGTCTTCCCTATATTCGAGAACATAGGAGCCCTAGTCATACTCTCTATTCCACCAGCAATGACCATGTCCATATCACCTGAGGCAATTGCTTGCGCTCCGAAATGAATAGCTTGTTGGCTGGATCCACATTGTCTGTCAATCGTAGCCCCCGGAACATGTATTGGGAAACCTGCAATAAGAGCCGCGGTGCGGGCAATATTTCCACCTTGCTCATTGACTTGGGTAACACAGCCTAAAATTATATCCTCTACTTCACGTTTATTCACGTTTGTACGTGTCATTAATTCTGTTAAAACAACAGCTGCTAAATCATCTGAGCGGTAATGAGATAAGGCACCGCCTTTTCGACCAACTGCCGTGCGAACCCCGTCTACAATAACGACTTCACGCATACATCTCACCTCTAATCCCTTTTACGTTCATTATAGATTATGTTTTCGGATAATTCTATATTTTAAAGCAAGAACAAAATTAAAAAAATGAAACTATAGAACACTATTTTCGTATAGAATAATAGTTGTTATGTATAAAGGGGGAATATGATTTGAAACGTACAGCAGAATATACACTTGGAATTATCGGAGCTGTATTTTATGTTTTTTCAATCGCAATGGGCGCATTAAGATTATGGATGGAGAATAATAAAGATTACTTAAAGGATTATATGATGGATAATCAAGATGAGTTTCAATTAACGCCATCGGACATCGATATACTGGAGGAATTCTTTAATCTGAACCTTGCCTCACCAGGGATATTACTAGTTATCATGCCTATTTTAGCAATCATTCTAGGTATTGTTGCAATGGTTCTCTTAAAAGGAAATAAGCATCCAGTTGCAGCTGGTGTCATCTTTATTACAACTGGTGTAGTTTATGTTATCCTTACTGCTGGCGGCGGCATTCTAAGTGGAATCTTATATTTAATCGCTGGTATTCTTTGCTTAGCTCGTAAGCCAAAAACCATTATAGAAGAATAGTAATTTACTATACTATTGCAAGACAGTGAAACAGGACTTTAGACTCACACAGCAATAGTATAGTAGTATATAATGAACATATACTTTATTATCTAATGGTTAAATCCCATTTGAGGTGTAAATAATGAAACGCTACTTAACGTCGATTTTTCTTCTTATCACTGCAATTATTATCTTCATTGGATTAAGAATCGATTTACCATGGACTGGTATCGTTACATGGGGACTTGCCCTCATTACGTTAATTTTTGCAGCATATTACACGAAATATATTCCAGATCGAAAAAAAAGTAACAAGAGGAAATAAACAAATGTTTATTTCCTCTTTCTTTGTCATACTATTACTATTCACCTAAGAAGACCATCGCCTCGTAGGGCCTTAGATTGATCGAGGTTACTTCTAGACTATTGTGGTCTGGATAGTTACCGATTAACTTTTCCTTTGGTGTAAAATCAATATTATCTGGTAATGTCCATTCTATTTCTTTGTCTGTAAAATTAGTAATGACAAGTAGCTTCTTGCCATTCCATGTTCTCAAGTAAGAGAAGTCTTGCTGACTCTCAGGGTGAAGTAATTGATAATCACCATAAACAATAATCTCATACTTTTTCCTTAACTGAATTAATTCTCGGTAATAATGGTAAATAGAATTAGGATCCTTCACGGCCGCTTCTGCGTTAATCTCTTTATAATTCGGATTTACTTTAATCCACGGCTCACCTGTTGTGAATCCAGCATTTTCATTACTATCCCACTGAAACGGTGTACGTGCATTGTCTCTTCCTTTTACATAAATCGACTCCATTACCTTTTCAGGATTTTCATTTCCATCGATTACTTTCTCTTTATACATGTTCAGGATTTCAATATCTTTATATTCATCAATGGACTCAAAACGAACATTGGTCATGCCGATTTCCTCTCCTTGATAAATATAAGGAGTGCCTTGAAGCATATGAAGGAACGTTGCTAGCATTTTAGCTGATTCTACTCGATAATGTTGATCATCACCGAATCTGGAGACAACCCTCGGTTGATCGTGATTATTCAAATAAAGGCTATTCCAGCCTACACCGTGTAGTCCTGTTTGCCATTTCGTAATACTTTGTTTTAAATCCCGCAAATCTAATGGCTTTAAATTCCACTTTCCACCTGGTCCAGAGTCTAAATCCATATGTTCGAATTGAAATACCATTTGTAGCTCATTTCGCTCTAAATTAGTATATAATGTTGCTTCTTCGACATTTACTCCAGGCATCTCACCAACAGTCATGATGTCATAGCCTGCTAACACTTCCCGATGCATTTCTTGGAGGAACTCATGAATTCTTGGTCCATTCATGAAATAACGGCTGCCCGATACATATTTTTCCCCATTCGGATTAGGCGCATCTGGTAATTCTGGTACTTTTGAGATGAAATTGATAACATCCATGCGGAAGCCATCAATTCCCTTATCTAACCACCATTTCATCATGTCATAAATTTCTTGCCGAAGCTTAGGATTTTCCCAATTTAAATCAGGCTGTTTTTTACTAAAGATATGTAAATAATACTCATCGGTGACCGAATCTAGTTCCCATGCAGATCCACTAAAAGTAGATTCCCAATTATTCGGCTCCTTACCGTCTTTTCCTGGTCGCCAAATATAATAATCACGATAAGGATTGTCTTTCGATTTTCTTGATTCTGTAAACCAATAATGTTCATCAGAAGAATGGTTGACAACTAAATCCATAATTAATTTCATATCACGGGAATGAATCGCATCTAGTAGCTTTTCCCAGTCTTCCATTGTCCCAAAATCATTCATGATTTGCTGATAGTCTGAGATATCATAACCATTATCATCATTGGGAGATTGATAGACTGGTGAAAGCCAAATGACATCAATTCCTAAATCCTTTAGATAATCTATCTTTTCTATAATCCCGTTAATATCGCCAATTCCGTCACCATTACTATCACGAAAGCTGCGAGGATATATTTGATACACTACAGATTCCTTCCACCATGCCTTTTTCACGATTAACCCTCCATTTAAATGAAATAAGGATGTCTCTTTAGGGTCAGGAGCACCTCTTTAGAGACATCCCCATTTACTTCACTCGTCTAGCAAAATCGATAAACCGGAACTTATCTGGTCTATGTCTTGACTCCGTATATTGAAACAGGCTAGCATCTTCCAAATAGACTAAACTTTTAATGACAACGATTAAGGAGTACCCTTTTACATCTAACAAGGTTCTATCCTCTTCCGTTAATTCTTCTACAACGATTTCCTTTTGAGCAAATCCAATGGAAAGTCCCAGTTCATTCTCGAGGTGCTCATAAATTGACTTCTTACAGATGTCCTCTGATAAAAGTGGAACAAATTGATCAGAGAAGTAATCTTTATCCAAAATGATCTTTTCCCCTGATATTTCGCGGACTCTTGTTGTTCCCCACACCCGATGGTTATCGATCTTTAATTTCCGATAAACTGGATGGCTTTTATCTAGATACGCTATGGACTTTACATAGGTATTACTATCCAGCTTCAAATTCGTTGCCAATTCTTTAAAGCTGACAATACCCGATACTGGAAAGGAAAATTTATTTACGTCCAATATCATAGAGCCCTTCCCTTGAATTTTTTGAATATAGCCGTTTTGCGCTAATAAATTTAGTGCCTTTCTTACTGTTTCTCTTGAAGTATGATAGTCACTAGCTAATTCATTTTCAGAAGGTAGCATTTCATTTGCTTGCCATTGTTTAGAATCAATTTTATTCGCGATATCCTCATATATCGTGACATATTTCCTTTGCATTTAAGCCCCTCTTCTTATTTTACATAATACACGATAGACTCATATGGTCTTAAAGTAAACCTAGATGCATTCGGTGAATCTGGATAATTGGATAGCAAAATGATCGTATTATCCTTCCAATCAATAGGAAGCTCCACCTTAGCTTCCTTACCATAGAAGTTGTTCACCACTATTAATTGTTCTCCGTTCCAATTACGTGTATAAGCAAATATTTGACGATCATCATCCAGCAATAGTTGATAGTCCCCAAAAGTTATAATATCATATTCTTTCCTTAATGCAATTAAATTCTGATAATGATTGAAAATAGAATTCGTCTCCTGAAGCTCTTTCTCCACATTGATTTCTCGGTAATTACTTGCTGGTTGAATCCAAGGTGTTCCTTTCGTGAATCCGGCATTGACTTCTGATGACCATTGCATAGGCGTTCTGGAATTATCTCGAGACTTTTGATTTAAAATCGCGATAATCTCATCATCAGATTTTCCTTTTTCTTTTAAAATCTTAAACGCATTAAGAGACTCTACATCCCGATAATCATGAATATCCTGGAAGTTTGGATTGGTCATACCAATTTCTTCACCTTGATAAATATACGGGGTTCCTTTCATCATATGGATCGTTGTGGCGAGCATTTTAGCCGATTCCACTCGATATTCTTGATCATTTCCAAATCTTGAAACGACACGAGGTTGGTCATGGTTACACCAGAATAACGCATTCCAGCCTCCCCCCTCATGCATGCCTACCTGCCAGTCGGATAGTATTTTCTTTAATGATAAGAAGTCAAAAGGAGCCTTTGTCCATTTTTCGCCATTCGGATAATCCACTTTCAAATGATGGAATTGAAACGTCATATCCAATTCCTGTCTTTCTGGCTTCGTATATAACACACAGTTTTCCAATGTAGTTGAAGACATTTCACCAACCGTCATCATGTTATATGGACTGAAAGCCTCTTTATTTAGTACATGTAAATACTCGTGAATTCTCGGACCATCCGTATAGAATTTTCTACCATCACCAGTGGAATCATTCGGAAAATCTTGATTCTTCGATATTAAATTAATTACATCAAGACGGAATCCATCAATCCCTTTATCCGCCCAGTAATGGATCATGTTAATGACTTCTTTTCTTAGCTTTTCATTTTCCCAATTTAAGTCTGCTTGGGTAACATCGAAAAGGTGTAAATAATATTGTTCTGTTTTCTCATCATATTCCCAAGCAGATCCGCCAAATTTAGAGAGCCAATTATTCGGCTCTTTCCCGTCAATTGAATCCTTCCAAATATAGAAATCGCGATAAGGATTGTCTTTAGATGAAGCTGCTTGCTTAAACCAAGTATGTTCTGTCGATGTGTGATTGATAACTAAATCCATAATCAATTTCATTCCACGCTTATGTGTTTCCGCTAACAGTTCCTCAAAATCCTCCATTGTGCCATACGCTGGCTCAATAGAGAAATAGTCACTAATATCATATCCGTTATCTTTTTGTGGAGACTTGTAAATAGGTGTCAACCATAGTACGTCGACACCTAATGTATTTAAATAGTCCAGTTTTTCGATAATTCCTCTAATATCCCCTATTCCATTGCCTGTTGTATCCCGAAAGCTTTTCGGATAAATTTGATAGACTACTGCTTTTTTCCACCATGGTTCTTGTTGCATTATATTTCACTCCTAAGCTGATCTTTATCTCGATAGTTTACCTTTGGCGATTAAGAAAGTAATAATGAATGGTACGATAATAACGATTGCCATTCCAATTCCAAATGAAAGCCAACCCTCCGGTAAGATAGATAATGGAGCAGGAATTCCACCTACACCAATTGAACTTGCCTGTACTCCACGGAAGGTGATAAATGCACCGGCAATGGCAGTACCAATAATTGCGGCAATGAATGGATAACGATAACGTATATTAACACCAAACATTGCAGGCTCTGTTATTCCAAGCCATGCAGACACACCAGAAGTTCCCGCTAGGCCTCTTAGCTTTTCATCTTTTGCAGCAAGCATAATACCGAATACAGCCGCACCTTGAGCGATGTTAGATAATGCTAAAATAGGCCATAAGAATGTCGTTCCTGTGCTACCAATTAATTGTAAATCCACTGCTAGGAACGTATGATGCATTCCCGTAATAACTAATGGAGCATATAGGCCACCATATAATAATCCCCCAATAATTGGGAATGTATCAAATACGTGAACTAGACCGTCCGTAAGCCAAGAAGCAATTGTAAACGTAATAGGTCCAATAATGATAAATGCTAAGAATCCGGTAATTAATAAGGCTATAGGTGCCACCACTAATAACTGTAATGATTCCACTACGCGTTTTCTTAAAAACAGCTCAATTTTTGCTAATACCCAAGAAGCAATTAATACGGGTAATACTTGACCTTGGTAACCAACCTTCTCTACTTCCAATCCAAATAAGTTCCATGTAGGAATCGATCCTTCTGTTAATGCTGAACCATATCCCCATGCATTCATTAAATCAGGATGAACTAGGATTAACCCAAGTACCATACCTAACAATTCACTTCCACCGAATCGCTTCGCTGCAGACCAACCAATTAAAGCTGGTAAGAAGGTAAAGGCAGTATTTGCAATAATATTAATCATCTCTGCAATACCAGCCCATGATGGATACATCTCCACGACAGATTGTTCCGAAAATAGTGGGTTAACTAATATATTGTTAATCCCCATAAGCAAACCGGCTGTTACGATGGCAGGTAGAATGGGAATAAAAATATCTGCTAATGTTTTAATTGCACGTTGTAGCGGGTTTTGCTTGCTACTTCCAAGTGCTTTTACATCATCCTTAGATGACGCTTTAATACCAGTATCTTTGACCATGGCAGCATACACGTTATCCACGGTACCTTGACCAATTACGACTTGAAACTGACCATTTGCGGAGAATGATCCCTTTACAATATCAAGGTTCTCCAGAGCCGCAATATCCACTTTTGCTTCATCATGTAAAGCAAAGCGAAGTCTTGTTACACAATGTGTTGCACCGGCAATATTATCCACGCCACCAACTGCACCTACAATATCTCTAGCTTCTTGACTATATTTCATCGATGAATTCGCTTTCTTTTTAGACGCTATAGGTGAATCTATTACCTTTGTTCCTAATAGGACAGAATCTAATGCCACAACATCTTTCTCTTCCGTCTTCGTTACAGGGGCGAACTGTTCTCCATTGGTAATGATGATTGGTGTTATCGTACTTTTTGCTTTTTTACGGATCAAATCCACATCAAAAGTAACCAATATGTCCCCTGCTTTAAGTTTGTCACCAGCTTTAACATGCGTCTCGAAGCCTTCTCCATTAAGCTCAACGGTTTCTAAGCCAATATGGATTAACACTTCTACTCCAAGGCTTGATACCATCCCAATTGCATGTTTTGTCGGAAAGATTTGGATTACTTCCCCATCGAAAGGTGCAACTACTTTTCCTTCAGCAGGTTCAATGGCAATTCCATCACCCATCATCTTTTCTGCAAAAGTAGGATCTGGAACTTTTTCTAATGGAACAATTTTCCCACTTATTGGTGCATATATCAATTGCTCTTCTCTATTTGCCATAGGAATGAATCCCCTTTCATTTTTAACTTGTATATACATGTTGACCTTAATATCCACAGTATACTTGTATATACAAGTTTTGTAAATGTTTTCATTTTATTTTTTTATCTTTTCCTTAAAGATTATTGGTATTACCATTAATGATGAGGAACGCTATTCCGATTGCTTCTAATTAAAAAAGAGCTCCTTATTCAGAAGGAAGCTCTTTCAACATATCTCGTGGTATAAATAAAAGTTTGTCATCATCTTCGGCAGGGGTACCACGTCCATCTGTATTATTCGTAATAGCATAGAACCCTTTATCCGTAGCTAAAACATCTCGTACTCTGCCTACATCTGAAAAAACAAGCTTAACCTGCTTTGTATTTGGGTCAAATTGCCGTATTCCTTCCCCACGTAATGACGCAAAATAAAATAATTCATCCAGGTAGCTCATACCCGAAGGAGCCCATGTATCTTCTCCTGAATGTACAATTGGGGTCTCCATCCCTTCGCTTGTTTCATCTCCCTCAATCACTGGCCAACCATAATTATGTCCTTTTTCAATTTGATTAATCTCATCGAGGGCAGTTTGACCATGTTCCGTTGCAAACAAGTTGCCATCCGAATCCCAAGCTAACCCTTGAGGATTTCGATGACCATAAGAATAGATATAGCTATTCGGAAATGGATTATCCGATGGTACAGAGCCATCCAAATTCATGCGCAGAATTTTTCCTGCTAAGCTTGCTACATCCAGTGCTAACTCTGGAATAGACGCATCTCCCGTTGTAATATATAGTTTATCATCGGGACCTATCTGGATACGACCGCCTTGATGATACTGTCCTCCAGGAATTTGATCGAGCAATACTTTCCTTTCTTCCCACTGATCCTTTGTTCGCTTTATTTCTACGACGCGTTGATAATACACTTCGTCATCAGCGTACGAATAATAGGCATAAGCTCTATCCCCATTTTCACTAGGAATAGCTATGCCTAACAGACCTGCTTCCGGCTGGTTCGATAGCGTTTTTTCTAATGCTACAGGTATTCGCCTCATGTCTCCATCTGCGATTTCCACAATAAAACCATTACGCTCACTGATGAAAAACTGATTGTTTTGCATTTCGATTTCCCACGGCTCTTGTAAGTTGGTCATAACTACTTCATACGTCAGATTATTTTCCGTTGGTTTGGTCTGTTGGACATCTGGATTAGAACAGCCTATTAGGATACATAACATAATCAGTGATAGAAGTATACGAATGGTCAACCACTCCTCCAATAGTATTTTATTCCATTGTAAAGGAGTTATCTTGATTTTATAAGTATAATCCACCTACCTAATGAAAAAAGAGGATATCAATGGTAGTTCCCCACTGATATCCTCTAATTAAACATTAAACTTGCTTCTCACGCTTTGCCGCTTTTTCACGTTCATTTTTATTTAATATTTTCTTACGTAAACGGATGGATTCTGGTGTTACTTCACAGTACTCATCATCGTTCAAGTATTCAATCGCTTCTTCCAGTGACATCGTTCTCGTTTTACGAATGGTTGATGTCTGGTCTTTCGTAGCGGAACGAACGTTAGTTAGATGCTTCTCTTTCGTAATATTAACAGTTAGATCATTTTCGCGGTTATGCTCCCCAACAATCATACCAGCATAAACCTCTGTACCAGGTTCAACAAAAATGATTCCGCGGTCTTCAAGGTTCATAATTCCATAAGTAGATGCTTTACCATTCTCTAAAGCAACAAGTACTCCCTGGCGTCTTCCTCCAACTTGACCTTTAATAACCGGCTCATAAGCCTCAAATGTATGGTTTAGAATACCATATCCACGAGTTTGAGACATAAATTCTGTAGAATATCCAATTAATCCACGTGAAGGAACCTTGAATTCTAGGCGAACCTGACCATTACCATGGTTGACCATATCGAGCATTTCACCTTTACGTGCACCTAAGGATTCCATTATTGCACCTGTATGCTCTTCTGGAACATCCACTTGTACTCGTTCAACTGGCTCACAAAGCACACCATCAATTTCTTTAAGAATAACCTTTGGTTTTGATAATTGTAGCTCATAACCTTCACGGCGCAAATTCTCAATTAAAATGGACAGGTGCAATTCACCACGACCAGAAACAATCCATGCATCTGGAGATTCTGTAGGGTCTACACGTAAGCTTACATCAGTCTCAAGCTGTTTCATTAGACGTTCTTCAATTTTACGAGAAGTAATGTACTTCCCTTCACGACCAGCAAATGGACTATTATTTGTAACAAACGTCATCTGTAAAGTCGGCTCGTCAATGTGTAATACAGGTAGTGGATCTGGATGATCCTGTGGACAAATCGTTTCACCGACATTTAAGTCCTCAAGTCCTGAGATTGCGACAATATCCCCAGCAATTGCTTCTTCAATTTCCATCCTTTTCAGACCAAAGAAACCAAACAACTTGCTTATACGGAAGTTCTTCTGTGTGCCGTCCTTCTTAATAACAACAACCTGTTGTCCTACCTTAATCGTTCCACGTACAACACGTCCAACCCCAATACGTCCAACATAGTCATTGTAATCAAGCAATGTCACTTGGAACTGTAATGGCTCATCACGGTTATCCTGTGGTGCAGGAATATGTTCAATAATCGTTTGGAATATTGGATCCATTGTTTCTTGTTGACCATCTGGCTCGTAGCCTGAAGTACCATTAAGTGCAGATGCATATACAACCGGGAACTCTAATTGCTCATCATCCGCTCCTAATTCAATAAATAAATCTAATACTTCATCAACTACTTCTTCTGGTCTTGCATTAGGTCGGTCAATTTTGTTTAACACGACAATTGGTGTTAATTTTTGCTCAAGTGCCTTTTTTAACACGAATCGTGTTTGCGGCATAGTTCCTTCGTAAGCATCTACTACTAGAGCTACACCATCAACCATTTTCAGGATACGCTCTACCTCTCCACCGAAGTCTGCGTGTCCTGGTGTATCTAAGATGTTAATTCTTTTATCGTTATAGCTAATTGCTGTATTTTTCGCCAAAATCGTAATTCCACGTTCACGCTCAATATCATTGGAATCCATTGCACGTTCGTCTACTTGCTCGTTTTCAC
This sequence comes from Ornithinibacillus proteolyticus, assembly GCF_039581225.1. Classification (NCBI taxonomy): domain Bacteria; kingdom Bacillati; phylum Bacillota; class Bacilli; order Caryophanales; family Bacillaceae; genus Ornithinibacillus; species Ornithinibacillus proteolyticus. The sequence continues at coordinate 46,511 of NZ_JBCPXV010000026.1, forward strand.
GAAAAGTACCAGAGTACTTCAGTAATTGGTCTACTAATGTTGTTTTACCATGGTCAACGTGCGCAATAATTGCGATATTACGAATATCTTCTCTTAATTGCATAAAAAGTACGCTCCTCTTGTATCCGACTGAATCAAACTAGATTATTATATCATATATCGTGAATACTGTCTTTTTATTTTTATCGAGTGCTTGGGTTCATGTGCTCCGGGGGTGGGTGCATCTTTCTCGGGTTTGGGCTGATGTGCTCCCGGGGTGGGATCATCTTTCTCGCGCTCGGGCTCATGTGCTCCCGGGGGTGGGTGCACTTTCTCGGGTTTGGGCTGATGTGCTCCCGGGGTGGGATCATCTTTCTCGCGCTCGGGCTCATGTGCTCTGGGTTTGGGCTCATCTTTCTCACGCTCGGGCTCATTTATCCCGGGGGTGAGCTCATCTCCCTCGCGCTCGGGCTCATGTGCTACCGGGGTGGGACCATCTTTCTCGCACTCGGGCTCATTTACCCCAAGTTCGGGCCCATCTCTCTCGCGTTCGGGCTCATTTACCCCAACGTTGGGCTCATCTCTCTCGCGCTTGGGCTCATCTCTCTCACACTCGGGCTCATTTACCCCAAGTTCGGGCTCATCTCCCTCACACTCGAGCTCATTTACCCCAACGTTAAGCCCATCTTAAATTCATCCATCATGACGACAGTTAACAATGTCAATCCCTTGTAAAACTTAATGTAAATTTAGCCCCGCCTAGATTGGACCTACTAGCTTCAATTTTTCCATTGGATTGTTCAATTATAGCCCTTGCAATGGCAAGACCTAATCCCGTCTCTCCATTCTTACCTTTAACAAAACGGTGGAAAATATGTGGCATTAATTCGTCAGAAATCCCCTCCCCATCATCTTCAATTATGATTTGCACTTGTCCATTACTCTCTTGTGCTGTAATAAGCAGCTGACGTTGTCCATGGCGAACACCATTAAAGGTCAGATTTAACAAAGCACGTAAAATTCTTTCTTCATCTCCTATTAGATAAAGCTGCTCCTCTACCTGCTGCTGAAGTGTGACACCCTTTTCGGTTGCAATAGGTAAGGCCCGTTCCATGACTTTATTGATTAAATCTGTTAATGCTATTTTTTCTTGATGATAGGAAATCTCTTCACTCTCCAGCTTCGCAAGTAATATCATTTCATTAATAATCTTCTTCAGTCGATTTACCTCCGAAACGATAACCTCAAGACCTTTTTCCTCTTCCTCTGCTTCAAAAATCTTTTCCTTTATCCCTTCCGCATAGCCTTGAATAGTCATTAGTGGGGTTTTTAATTCATGACTAGCATTTTGGAAAAACGTTCGTTGTGTACTGATATAGCGCTGTAACTCATTTGCCATATCATAAACACTCTGTGCAACCTCTTTTACTTCCCCTGATGCCTGAATCGGTTCTACCTCATCAAAATTCCTATTCTCAATTTTCTTCAATTGATATTTAAGCCTAGTTAGCGGTGTTACTAATTTTCTAGTTAAAAAGTAACTGAGACCAATTGCAACAAGCGCTCCAATAAGGAAAACAATTAACATCCGTACAATAAAATCCTGTTGCACAATTTGTAGATCCTGTAATGGCGTAAGTAAAATCAATTCTAACCCAAGACTTTGTGGCACAATTAGAATACGAGAGGTCACATATTTCTCATTACCGTATTCCCATAGCTCTTCATTAGGATTGCTGAAATCATTATTCATAAATAATCCTGTAACAACAGAAGTCGGTAGGGTAGAGAAATGTACCGTATTTTGCCCGCGATCATACAAGAATAATTGTAAATCCTGTTCTTGTAAAAATTCATTGAAGCCTCTTAAATTCTCCCTTGATATGAATGCTTCATCTAATACACTTACAATAATCTCACCTTTTTGCTCTAGCTGTCTTTGTTCATCTTGAATTAATAAATTTAGTATTAATGAATACACAACGTAAAACGTAACAGCCATAATGATAAGTAGTAACGCTGTAAATGCCGCATTTAATTGATATTGAAGCTTCATCGCTATTCCTCTTTATCCCTGAGTCGGTATCCAAAACCCCATACCGTCTCTAGTGGTAGCTCTTGTAGTTTTTTTCGAATCCGTTTGACTAAATCATCCACTGCTCGATCACTACCAAAATAATCATCCCCCCAAACCCGTGTTAAAAGCTCCTCTCGAGAAAAGGCTCGATTGACATTTTGGGCAAATAAAAGCAGCATATCAAATTCTTTTGTTGTGACATCTTTTTCTTCTTCATCCCAAAAGACTCGTCTGTTATTCTTATCAATAACTAAACGATCGACAATAACCTGATTACCTTCATGTTGCTCCTGTTTTTCCTCTGGACGATATCGCCTAAAAATTCGTTTAATACGTGCCATAAGCTCTCTCGGACTAAATGGCTTGGTTAAGTAATCGTCGCCACCTAATTCTAGACCGAGAATTTTATCAATTTCTTCATCCTTCGCAGACACAATAATGATTGGGACTTCACTATCATTTCGGATTTTCCGGCAAAACTCGTAGCCATCCATACCTGGTAGCATAATATCAACAATCCACATATCAGGAGGGTTTGCTTCCCATAGTTCCATCCCTTTTTCTGCCGTATCCATTACCGTCACTTCATATCCCTCTTTTTTAAGGAAGGCGGAGACGATTGCCTGAATATTCGGGTCGTCTTCAATCACTGCAATATGATAATTCATACTCATCACCACACTATTTTCTTATAGAGTTCACATCTAAAATTTTAAACCCTTTTACCATTAAATAAAAGAAACACAATATAAATTTTGCATATTTCCACATTTATTCCACAATTATACCTAAGCTGTGCCGAGCCTTAAGGGTATGCTATAGCTATAGATTAAGAAAGGGTGAATGTTTTATGGAGAACAATGAACAACATAATCCACAAAATGAGCAAGAACATTCATTAAATCATGATAATACATCTTACCAAGCAGAACAGCTTGATGATCCAGGGTTAACCAAGCCACATACCACACCAAAGGAAAAAAAGGAGAAAAAAGAAAACTCGAAAGGTCCCTCTAACATGAAGGCATTCTTTTTTGGTTTAGTGGGAGGTTTAATCCCAGTTGCCATTTTATTAGCACTTCTCTTCACGAATGTCATAGCATTTGAAAATACAAGTAAGGCTGATGGTGCACAAGGCAGCAATCATCATTCTGGGCAAAACGTCATCACTACTATGGCCTCAGAGGATGCTGACAGTTCTACAAACATTGCAGAAGTTTCGGAAGCAGTGGTAGGGGTAAGTAATTTACAACGTCAAAGCATTTGGACAAACAGTGAAGAAGCAGGAACCGGCTCTGGTATCATTTATAAAAAGGAAAATGGAAAAGCATATGTCGTTACGAATCATCACGTCGTAAATGGTGCCGAGCAGGTCGAGGTCGTATTAGCTAACGATGAGCGTATCCCAGCAAAAGTCCTCGGAACAGATGAATTAACTGATTTGGCAGTACTTGAGATTGACGGGGAAAAAGTAAACCGCGTTGCTACATTAGGAACAACGGAAGATAAACAAGTTGGAGAAACCGTATTTGCTATCGGTAATCCATTAGGTATGGAATTTGCCAATTCATTAACAAAAGGGATTATTAGTGGATTAAATCGATCTGTGTCAGTCGACACAACTGGTGATCAGGTAGCCGATTGGGTCACAGAGGTTATTCAAACAGATGCAGCAATCAATCCTGGTAATAGTGGTGGGGCATTAGTTGATTCTATTGGAGAAGTAATTGGTATTAACTCTATGAAAATCGCCAGCACCCAAGTTGAGGGAATTGGTTTTGCAATTCCTATTGACACTGCCCTACCTATCATGGAACAGCTAGAAACCAATGGAAAAGTGCAACGTCCATTTATTGGTATTAGTATGGCTACATTAAACCAAGTTCCGATGCAATATCGCCATAACGTCATTCTTCCAGATGGCGTTGATCATGGTATGGTCGTAGCCAGTGTAGAACCAGGCTCACCTGCCGAAAAAGCCGGATTACAGCAATTTGATGTCATTACGAAGATTGATGATCACGAAACACCAACAGCGCTGGAACTTAGAAAATATATGTATTCAGAGACCAAAGTCGGTGATACGGTTAAACTGGAAATATATCGAAATGGCGAAAAACAAGTCATTGACCTTGAGCTAATGGATAAAAATGAATAAACCAGTGTAAAAGAAGGGTACCTCTCCCTTCTTTTTATTTATTTTTGTCCTTTCCTGCCGAATTTGTTTATAGTATCATTTAATTATTATTCAATAAATGGAGTGTGGAGTTATGAAATGTGAACATTGTGGCCATGAATCAGGGACAGGAGCGTTATGTGTGCAGTGTGGATCACCACTAGAAAAAAACGAAGACTATAATGACCGATTAACAGAAGAATCCCCTGAGGAAAAGGTCGATTCAACAAACAAAGAAGAAGAGACTATCCCTTCCCAAGCTACCGGTACCGATCATGCTCAGGAAAAAGAGACAAACGAAACAACAGAAGCCAAAAACGATTTTGCCGATCAATTAGCTTCCATCTTTACTAACTTCGGTTACTTCTTTATGACGTTAGTGAAAAAGCCTAGTATGGCCAGGAAAGCGAATCATAAGGATAAGTACTCAGCACTGATTACATTAGTAGCAATTGCTTTGTTTATTTCCTTAAGTACTTTCATCCCTATGGCTATGTACTCACGGAACAGCTTTTTCATGCCAGCACCATCGATGTTTTACGGATTTTTAGTGCCATTATTCTTATACATATTATTATTTGCAGGCTTTATCGCTATTACGTTTGCAGCAGCAAAACTTGTTAAAATAAATTTATCATTTCTAGATGTACTTGGTAAGTACGGGGCTTATATATTACCATTTGGCTTATTTTATATAGCTGGTAGTTTATTGCTGATTGTTCAAATGCCCGTCATTCCCGTCCTATTATTGGCTATTGGCGTAGTAGGGTCAATTTTTGTCGTTCCTGCACTTATATTGTGGGAAAAAGAGGGGGATGGTTTCGATAAGATCTATACGTTATTGGGACTATATGTATCAGAGCTGTTATTAATCGTACTATTTTCAAACTCACTATTTGGAAGTATCATGAGAGAACTGTTTTACTATTTATCGTAGATGAGAACAACAAGAAAAAGCACACAGCAACCTATGGATTGTTGTGTGCTTTCATTTATTCTTGTTCTAGCTGGTTTTCATATTTATTATGATTTGGGGTTACACCAATGAAATTACCATGTTGGTCTGCGGCTACAAAGTTCTCAATATCCTCTACATGGCCTACGTTTTCGTCATGATTCGGATACATCTCATCGTAATCCTCTTGATCACCATAGAAGTCTGCGGCGGTTTCTGAAGTTCCATAACGACTTACTTCCTGCCATGTATCCTCGGCGTCATAGCCGACCTGTTCCTCATCAGACACCTCATTTGGATTAATATTTGGACTAAACACTTCCTCTTCAACCGTTCGTTCACGATTAAATGTATCGTTTGTCGCATGATGTACACAACGATCTGTAGTAGGAATAGCTTGCAACCGCTCCAAAGGAATATCCGCACCGCACTCTCGACAAATACCATATGTTCCTTGTTCAATGGCATGTAGCGCTTCATTTATTTCCTCTAGTTCCTTTTCAACATGCTCATTGAGGGCTAAATCCTTTTGCCTTTCGAACAACTCTGTTCCATGGTCTGCAGGGTGATTATCGTAATTTGATAGCTCTCCCATTGATTCTTTAATAAATTCCCGAGACAACCCATAATGATCTTGAACATGGTCAATCAATTCATTTTGCCGAGCTAATAATGCATGCTTAAACTGACTCAATTGCTCACCTGAAATCATTTATTAGCCTCCTCTATAAAAACGGATTGACTTGAAAAAGGTTGCTAATAATACTATGTGTAAAAGGAACATAATGATTCTTTAATTTCGTTTTAGAACCATGTCAATATGTGGAATGCCATCCTCTAAATATTCTTTGGAAACTTGTTCAAACCCGAATGACCCATAGAATTTCTTTAAATACACTTGAGCCTGTATTTTGATTTCATTCTCATGCCATTGCTCATGGATATATCGAATTCCCTTTTCCATTATTTGACGAGCATAGCCATGTGACCTGAATTTTTTCACAACCAATACCCGACCGATTGCTGCATAGTTTTCATACTTTAATCCTTTAGGAATTAATCGTATGTAAGCTGCCAATTCTCTATCAACGGTTAAGTAGAAATGTAATGATTCTTGATCCTGGTTATCTAATTCAGGATATGGACAATCTTGCTCCACTACAAAAATATCTGTTCTAGCCTTTAATATTTCATATAATTCATCATTGGTTAACTTCTGAAATTTCTTGATATGCCAATCCACGCTTGTCCAACTCCTCAGAATGTTTTCACTTTTATAATCCTAATTTTCATTATATAGTAAAGCTTAGAGAGGAGTGTCATGTTATGCTTACAAATGATACAAAGATTGGATTTATTGGTACAGGTGTTATGGGGAAAAGTATGGTATTAAACCTTCTTTCAGCAGGCTATCCAGTAGCTGTTTATACAAGAACAAAGGAAAAAGCACAATCGTTATTGGAGCAAGGAGCAGCATGGAAAGACTCTGTTGCCCAATTAGCAGCAGAATCAGAAGTTATTATTTCCATTGTCGGTTACCCACAAGATGTGGAGCAAGTGTATTTTGGCGAAAATGGTATTATTGAAAATGCAAATGCCGGAAGTTATATCATTGATATGACGACCTCCAAGCCATCTTTAGCGAAGGAAATATATAGCAAGGCAGCTGAAAAAGGAATACATGCATTAGACGCACCAGTTTCAGGCGGAGATATTGGTGCTAAAAATGGTACATTAGCGATTATGGTTGGGGGAGACCAAGCCGCATATGATGCAGTCTACCCAATCCTTGAAGCGATGGGCAGTAATATCGTTCTTCAAGGTGAGGCTGGGGCAGGTCAGCATACGAAGTTAAGTAATCAAATCGCAATTGCGACAAATATGATTGGGGTTTGTGAGGCAATTGTCTATGCCAAAAAAGCCAAGCTTGACCCTGTACGCGTACTAGATACCATCACTACCGGAGCGGCCGGAAGCTTTTCCTTATCGAAGCTCGGTCCACGTATGATTGAAGGAGACTTTGCACCAGGCTTTTATGTAAAACACTTTATTAAAGATATGAAAATTGCCTTAGAATCTGCAGAGGAGATGGGTCTATCGACACCAGGCCTTGCGCTATCTCTCCAGTTATATGAGGAATTAGCAGAAAAGGGCGAAGAAGACAGCGGTACACAAGCATTAATTAAGTTATTCGATTCGTCTATTTAAACCTATCTATTTCACTTTGGACAACAAAAGCTAAGTCATCGTTCCCAAAAAGCTGCAGAACATTTAATACGGTCTCATTCGAAATATCTTCTGCTTCATTTTTGGGAACGGTTAATTCCATCGCTTCTTCTAAAGCATGATTTTTCATTTGACCTGGATATGCCATTTGGTATAGCTCAACAGGATCTAATTCATGGTTTATGCACCACTGTGCAAAAATTAAAATCATCATCTTTTCATCGTTTTGATATTTTTCTATAATTTGTTCTTCTAGTTGTTTCCTATCCAACTTATTCACCTACTTTTTTCGTAACAAAAAGACCCACATAAAGCTTATTGCTTGTTTGAGCGGAGTAGATAATCCTTCATAATGACGTTCCGTTACGCCTTCTTTGTATACGGCTAGTTCATCCTCCAATTCAAAGCCCATTTCTATTGCGAGCTTTTGAAATTCCCAAGGCATCATCGAATTACTAATCGTCTTTTCACCATACACTTTCCGAAAACTAGTCGCCCTTGGTCCTGCAGTTGGACCTAGGATTCCAACACAAAGAAGTCCTCCCTTACTTAACACCCTTTTTAATTCCTGTAGCGCAATAGCTGGTACTTCAACCCATTCTAATACATTAATACTTAAAATAGCATCTACCGATTCCCTTTCCACTGGTAGGTTCGATGCATCCGCGACGTGAAAAGGAATGGTAGTGCCACGCTTTTTAGCATAAGCAATCATCTCTTCGGAAATATCAACGCCAACAACATCATAGCCTAATGCATGCAGCTTATAGGTTCCATAGCCGTCCCCACAACCAACGTCTAATACCTTAGCTTGGCTATGAAGGTGACTAGTTAAGAATGGAATGATATCTTTTCTACTACCGCTATCCCACATGCTTTTGCTCCGACTATTCCAAAAGTCTGCCCGATCATTCCATTCTTGCTTTGACTTTACGGTCCAATTAAATGATTTCATCCCCTCACCTCACCTTAATAAATTATACTGATCGAGTAGGAGGAGGCGATTAACCTCCGACCTCTCACACCACCGTACGTACGGTTCCGTATACGGCGGTTCCATCTAAGTCCAACGTAACGTTTGATATCTACTAAATAGACTCTTTAGCCCTTGG